>NZ_JAUONR010000008.1:0-89598 GCF_030546305.1 Streptococcus sp. GP0011
CGCGGGAAGTAGCTCAGCTTGGTAGAGTACTTGGTTTGGGACCAAGGTGTCGCAGGTTCGAATCCTGTCTTCCCGATCGATTACGAGGATACTTTAGGGTATCTTTTTTTATTTACTAAGGAGATTCTGTGAGTCTTCTTTTTTGTTTACGGAACAAATTTGTGTAAACTAGCAGTGCTTAAGGAATGGTACTAGTCATATATTTTCTTTAATTATGGTAAAATAGTAAGAGAATAATGTGAGGAAAATGAATGTCAAGTAAGTTTGAAATTTTAATGAATCAACTGGGAATATCTGATCAATTGAGACGGGACCCTGCTCTTGTTGATGCAAAAATTGAGCGTGTTGTGGTTCATAAAATTAGTAAGATTTGGGAATTTCATTTTGTATTTTCTAATATTTTACCGATTGAAATTTTTTTAGAGTTAAAGAAAGGGCTTAGTGAAGAATTTTCGAAAACAGGCAATCGAGCTGTTTTCGAAATCAAGGCTCTTTCTCAAGAATTCTCTAATGAACTCTTGCAGGCCTACTATAAGGAGGCTTTTTCTGAAGGTCCATGTGCAAGTCAGGGGTTTAAATCTCTTTACCAGAATTTAAACGTCCGTGCGGAAGGAAATCAACTCATTATTGAAGGTTCAGAGGCGATTGATAAGGAGCACTTTAAGAAGAATCATCTTCCTAATTTGGCAAAGCAACTCGAAAAGTTTGGTTTTCCAGCTTTTGTATGCCAAATAGAAAAGAATGATGCTCTTACACAAGAGCAGGAGGAAGCCTTCCATACCGAGAATGAACAGATTGTCCAAGCTGCCAATGAGGAAGCGCTCCGGGCTATGGAGCAATTGGAACAAATGGCTCCTCCTCCAGTAGAAGAGAAGCCAGCCTTTGATTTTCAGGCTAAAAAGGCTATGGCCAAGCCTAAACTAGATAAGGCTGAGGTTACCCAGATGATTGACGTGACGACTGAGGAAAATCGTCTGGTCTTTGAAGGGGTCGTTTTTGATGTGGAGCATAAGGTGACCAGAACTGGTCGCGTTTTGATCAACTTTAAAATGACAGACTACACTTCAAGTTTTTCAATGCAAAAATGGGTTAAGAATGAAGAAGAAGCTCAGAAGTTTGACATCATTAAGAAGAATTCTTGGCTCCGAGTTCGTGGAAATGTGGAGATGAATAATTTCACACGCGATTTGACCATGAACGTGCAGGATGTGCAGGAAGTTGTTCACTATGAGCGGAAGGATTTGATGCCAGAAGGTGAGCGTCGGGTTGAGTTTCATGCTCATACCAACATGTCGACCATGGATGCTCTACCAGAGGTAGAGGAGATCGTTGCGACAGCTGCTAAGTGGGGGCACAAGGCGGTTGCCATCACCGACCATGGAAATGTTCAATCCTTCCCACATGGCTACAAGGCAGCTAAGAAAGCTGGAATCCAGCTGATCTATGGAATGGAAGCCAATATCGTGGAGGACCGTGTCCCTATCGTTTATAACGAAGTGGAGATGGACTTGTCAGAAGCGACCTACGTGGTCTTTGACGTTGAAACGACGGGACTTTCAGCTATCTATAATGACTTGATTCAGGTTGCGGCCTCTAAGATGTATAAGGGGAATGTTATTGCCGAATTTGATGAATTTATCAATCCCGGACATCCATTATCAGCCTTTACTACTGAGTTGACTGGTATTACAGATGATCATGTCAAAAATGCCAAACCACTGGAACAAGTTTTACAAGAATTCCAAGAGTTTTGCAAGGATACAGTCTTAGTAGCCCACAATGCTACCTTTGACGTTGGTTTTATCAATGCCAACTATGAGCGTCATGGTCTGCCTAAGATTAGCCAGCCAGTCATCGATACGCTGGAGTTTGCTAGAAACCTCTATCCTGAGTATAAACGTCATGGTTTGGGGCCTTTGACCAAGCGTTTTGGTGTGGCACTTGAACACCACCACATGGCCAACTACGATGCGGAAGCTACTGGTCGTCTGCTTTTCATCTTTATCAAAGAGGTAGCAGAAAAACATGGTGTGACCGATCTGGCTAGACTCAATATTGATCTAATCAGTCCAGATTCTTATAAAAAAGCTCGGATTAAACATGCGACCATTTATGTCAAGAATCAAGTTGGTTTAAAAAATATTTTTAAGCTGGTTTCTTTGTCTAACACCAAGTATTTTGAAGGGGTGCCACGGATTCCGAGAACGGTTCTAGACGCCCATCGGGAGGGCTTGATTTTGGGGTCGGCTTGCTCGGAGGGTGAAGTTTTTTACGCTGTCGTTTCCCAAGGTGTGGATGCGGCGGTTGAGGTGGCCAAGTATTATGACTTTATCGAGGTCATGCCACCGGCTATCTATGCTCCCTTGATTGCTAAGGAGCAGGTCAAGGATATGGAGGAACTCCAAACTATTATCAAGAGTTTGATAGAGATTGGGGACCGTCTTGGGAAGCCTGTTTTGGCTACGGGAAATGTCCATTATATCGAACCGGAAGAAGAGATTTACCGTGAAATTATCGTCCGTAGTTTGGGCCAGGGGGCTATGATTAACCGAACCATCGGTCATGGTGAACATGCCCAACCAGCTCCTCTTCCGAAAGCTCATTTTCGAACGACTAATGAGATGTTGGATGAATTTGCCTTCTTGGGCGAGGAATTGGCTCGTAAATTGGTTATTGAAAACACCAATGCCTTGGCAGAAATTTTTGAGCCTGTTGAGGTCGTTAAGGGTGACTTGTACACGCCTTTCATCGACAAGGCTGAAGAAACGGTTGCTGAGTTGACCTATAAGAAAGCTTTTGAGATTTATGGCAATCCGCTGCCAGATATCGTTGATTTGCGGATTGAAAAAGAATTAACTTCCATTCTGGGGAATGGATTTGCCGTGATTTATCTGGCATCGCAGATGCTGGTGCAACGTTCCAATGAACGGGGCTACTTGGTTGGTTCTCGTGGGTCTGTTGGGTCCAGTTTTGTTGCGACCATGATTGGGATTACGGAGGTTAATCCTCTCTCTCCTCACTATGTCTGTGGTCAGTGTCAGTACAGCGAGTTTATCACGGATGGTTCTTACGGTTCAGGGTTTGATATGCCCAATAAGGATTGTCCAAACTGTGGTCACAAACTCAGCAAAAATGGACAGGATATTCCTTTCGAGACCTTCCTTGGTTTTGATGGGGACAAGGTTCCCGATATTGACTTGAACTTCTCGGGAGAAGACCAGCCTAGTGCTCACTTGGATGTACGTGATATCTTTGGTGAAGAATATGCCTTCCGTGCAGGAACGGTTGGTACGGTAGCTGCTAAGACTGCCTATGGATTTGTCAAGGGCTATGAGAGAGACTATGGGAAATTTTATCGTGATGCAGAGGTGGAACGTCTTGCCCAAGGTGCTGCCGGTGTCAAGCGGACTACAGGACAACACCCAGGAGGAATCGTTGTTATTCCGAACTACATGGATGTCTACGACTTTACGCCTGTTCAGTATCCAGCAGATGACGTGACGGCTGAATGGCAGACGACTCACTTTAACTTCCATGATATCGATGAGAATGTCCTCAAACTCGATGTACTGGGGCATGATGATCCGACTATGATTCGAAAATTGCAGGACTTGTCTGGGATTGACCCTAATGAAATTCCTATGGATGACGAAGGTGTCATGGCCCTCTTTTCTGGGACGGATGTGCTTGGGGTGACGCCGGAGCAAATCGGTACACCGACGGGGATGCTGGGGATTCCAGAGTTTGGAACCAACTTTGTACGTGGGATGGTAGACGAGACGCATCCGACGACTTTTGCAGAGTTGCTTCAGCTCTCAGGTCTATCCCACGGTACCGATGTGTGGTTGGGAAATGCCCAGGATTTGATCAAGCAAGGGATTGCGGACCTATCAACCGTTATCGGTTGTCGGGACGACATCATGGTTTACCTCATGCATGCGGGTCTCGAACCTAAGATGGCCTTTACCATCATGGAACGGGTGCGTAAAGGTTTGTGGCTGAAGATTTCCGAAGAGGAGCGAAATGGCTACATCGAGGCTATGAAGGCTAATAAGGTACCAGAGTGGTATATCGAATCCTGTGGAAAAATCAAGTATATGTTCCCTAAGGCCCATGCGGCAGCCTACGTTATGATGGCCTTGCGTGTAGCCTACTTCAAGGTTCACCATCCGATTTATTATTACTGTGCTTACTTCTCTATCCGTGCCAAGGCCTTTGATATCAAGACCATGGGTGCCGGCTTGGATGCCATCAAGCGTAGAATGGAAGAGATCGCTGAAAAACGGAAGAATAATGAAGCCTCTAATGTGGAAATTGACCTCTATACAACTCTTGAGATTGTCAATGAAATGTGGGAACGTGGCTTTAAGTTTGGCAAGTTAGACCTCTATCGTAGTGATGCGACAGAGTTCCTCATCGATGGGGATACCCTCATTCCGCCATTTGTAGCAATGGATGGTCTGGGAGAGAACGTTGCCAAGCAGTTGGTACGAGCGCGTGAAGAGGGAGAATTCCTTTCCAAAACAGAACTACGCAAACGTGGTGGCCTCTCATCAACCTTGGTTGAAAAGATGGATGAAATAGGGATTCTGGGCAATATGCCAGAGGATAACCAGTTGAGTTTGTTTGATGAATTTTTCTAAAATATAGGAAGAGGTTTTTATGAAACTTACCATTTCCGCTCAGGATAAGCCAGCGCAAAAGGTGTTTGATTATCAGCTGGATCTTGACCCTGATACGATTTTGAGAATGACCGCTTTGATTTGTGGTACGGTGGCAACGGTTAGCTTGTTGTCCTTATTTAAAGAGAAATAACAAAAGAAAAGGAAGAATAGAATGGTTTTACCAAATTTTAAAGAAAATCTAGAAAAATATGCGAAATTGTTGGTTGCGAATGGAATTAACGTGCAACCTGGTCACACTTTGGCTCTTTCTATCGATGTGGAGCAACGTGAGTTGGCGCATTTGATCGTGAAAGAAGCTTATGCCTTGGGTGCGCATGAGGTTATCGTTCAGTGGACAGATGATGTCATCAACCGTGAGAAATTCCTCCATGCGCCGATGGAGCGTTTGGACAATGTGCCAGAATACAAGATTGCTGAGATGAACTATCTCTTGGAGAACAAGGCTAGCCGTCTCGGTGTCCGTTCATCTGATCCAGGTGCCTTGAACGGAGTGGATGCGGACAAGCTTTCAGCTTCTGCAAAAGCGATGGGACTCGCTATGAAGCCAATGCGTATCGCAACTCAGTCCAACAAGGTTAGCTGGACTGTAGCAGCCGCTGCTGGACTTGAATGGGCTAAGAAAGTCTTTCCAAATGCTGCGAGCGATGAAGAAGCAGTGGACCTTCTTTGGGATCAAATCTTCAAAACTTGCCGTGTCTATGAAGAAGATCCAGTTAAGGCTTGGGAAGAACATGCAGCCATTCTTAAGAGTAAGGCAGAAATGCTCAATAAAGAACAATTCTCAGCCCTTCACTACACAGCTCCAGGGACCGATTTGACACTTGGTTTGCCGAAGAACCACGTTTGGGAATCAGCTGGTGCTATCAATGCACAGGGAGAAGGATTCTTACCAAATATGCCGACAGAAGAAGTCTTTACGGCTCCTGACTTCCGTCGTGCAGAGGGCTATGTAACCTCTACAAAACCACTTAGCTACAACGGAAATATCATCGAAGGCATCAAGGTGACCTTTGAAAATGGTCAAATCGTCGATATTTCAGCTGAGAAGGGTGATCAGGTCATGAAGGACCTTGTCTTTGAAAATGCGGGTGCGCGTGCCTTGGGTGAATGTGCCTTGGTACCAGATCCAAGCCCAATTTCTCAGTCAGGCATTACCTTCTTCAACACGCTTTTCGATGAGAATGCTTCAAACCACTTGGCTATCGGTGCAGCCTATGCGACTAGCGTTGTTGGTGGAGCGGAGATGAGCGAAGAAGAGCTGGAAGCTGCAGGACTCAACCGTTCAGACGTTCACGTTGACTTTATGATTGGTTCGAACCAAATGGATATCGATGGTATCCGTGAGGATGGAACACGCGTACCACTCTTCCGCAATGGAGATTGGGCAATTTAAGGAGAAACTATGATTGGAAGTATGTTTGTCGGTCTTTTGATCGGACTATTAGCTGGAGCTATCACCAATCGTGGAGAACGGATGGGATGCTTTGGGAAAATGTTCCTGGGTTGGATTGGTGCTTCTTTGGGTCACCTACTTTTTGGAACTTGGGGGCCAAACCTAGCGGGGATAGCTATTGTTCCAGCTGTTTTGGGTGCTATGGTTGTCTTAGCTATTTTCTGGAGACGAGGAAGTTAAGTTCTTAAATCTGATACTCAATGAAAATCAAAGAGCAAACTAGGAAACTAGCCGCAGGCTGCTCAAAGCACTGCTTTGCGGTTATAGATAGAACTGACGAAGTCAGCTCAAAACACTGTTTTGAGGTTGTAGATGGAAGTTGACGCGGTTTGAAGAGATTTTTGAAGAGTATGAAAAGAAAAGGAGGTTGGTCATTGTACCAGCCTCCTTTTGAGTATGATATAATAGTTCTATGAGATTAGATAAATTTTTAGTTGCCTGTGCTGTGGGGAGTCGGACAGAAGTCAAAAACTTGCTCAAGGCTGGGCGCGTGACGGTAAATGGTAAAAAAGAAAAGTCAGCTAAACTGCAGATTAATGAAGAAAGAGATGAGATTCGCTTTGATGGCCAAGTGCTAGAGTATGAAGAGTTTGTCTACTACATGATGAACAAGCCCCAAGGAGTCATTTCAGCAACTGAAGATACCAAACATAGAACAGTTTTAGACTTGTTAGATGACTATGCTCGCGCCAAGGAAGTTTTTCCTGTCGGGCGCTTGGATATTGACACGCATGGTCTTCTGCTCTTGACCAATGACGGTCAGCTGGCCCATGCCCTTCTTTCACCCAAACGTCATGTGGATAAGACCTATTTGGCTCAAGTCGAAGGCATCATGAGCCAAGAAGATGTGGATACATTTGCCAAGGGCATTTCGCTCAAGGACTTTACCTGCCAGCCAGCTAAATTGGAGCTTGTGTCGGTAGATTCAGTAAAGAATCAAAGTCTGGTTCGTGTGACCATTGCTGAAGGGAAGTTTCATCAGGTTAAACGCATGGTAGCATACTGTGGTAAGGAAGTCGTGGACTTGCAACGTTTGACGATGGGAACTTTAGTTTTGGATGAGAACTTAGAACGAGGAGAATGGCGTCGCCTGACCAGGGAGGAGTTAGAGAATCTCCTTGCTAGTATTGCTTAGTTTGGATTATGTTAGAAAAGGTGAGGGAGAATGTCCTTGCCTTTTTCGTTTTTCAGTTGCTTCATTTGTGAAAAGAGTTATAATAGACAGTAGAATAAAAGGAGGAATCTATGAACGCGATTCAAGAATCATTTACAGATAAACTTTTTGCCAACTATGAAGCAAATGTCAAATACCAAGCGATCGAAAATGCTGCCAGCCATAACGGAATTTTTGCAGCCCTAGAACGTCGCCAAAGCCATGTAGACAATACACCTGTTTTCTCATTGGATTTGACCAAGGACAAGGTTACTAACCAGAAAGCGTCTGGTCGTTGCTGGATGTTTGCAGCTCTCAACACCTTCCGTCACAAACTCATCTCTCAATACAAACTGGAAAACTTTGAGTTGTCACAAGCCCACACTTTCTTCTGGGACAAGTACGAGAAATCCAACTGGTTCTTGGAGCAAGTCATTGCGACTGCAGACCAAGAATTGACGAGCCGTAAGGTTAGCTTCCTACTCCAAACTCCACAACAAGACGGTGGACAGTGGGATATGGTCGTGGCCCTCTTTGAGAAATACGGTGTCGTTCCTAAGTCTGTTTATCCTGAGTCTGTTTCTTCTAGCAGTAGCCGTGAGCTCAATGCCATCCTCAACAAATTGCTTCGTCAAGATGCCCAAATCTTGCGTGACTTGCTCGCTTCTGGTGCAGACCAAGCGACTGTTCAAGCCAAGAAAGAAGACCTCTTGCAAGAAATCTTTAACTTCCTTGCTATGTCACTAGGTCTTCCACCACGTCAGTTTGACTTTGCTTATCGCGATAAGGATGATAACTACCAAAGTGAAAAGGGTATCACACCACAAGAGTTTTACAAGAAATATGTCAATCTTCCTCTGGAAGATTATGTTTCGGTTATCAATGCTCCAACTGCTGACAAACCTTACGGTAAATCTTACACAGTTGAGATGTTGGGAAATGTCGTTGGTAGTCGTGCAGTTCGCTACATCAACGTTCCAATGGAGCGCTTGAAAGAATTGGCGATTGCCCAAATGCAAACAGGAGAAACTGTTTGGTTTGGTTCAGATGTCGGCCAGCTCAGCAACCGCAAAGCCGGAATCCTTGCGACAGATGTTTATGACTTTGAATCAAGCATGGATATCCAACTCACTCAAGACAAAGCTGGACGTTTGGACTACAGCGAAAGTTTGATGACCCACGCCATGGTCTTGACAGGTGTGGACTTGGACGAAAATGGTAAGTCAACCAAGTGGAAGGTTGAAAACTCATGGGGAGACAAGGTCGGCACAGATGGTTACTTCGTCGCCTCAGACGCTTGGATGGATGAATACACTTACCAAATCGTTGTCCGTAAGGAATTGCTGACAGCAGAAGAACAAGCTGCTTATGAAGCAGAACCAATCGTACTTGCACCATGGGATCCAATGGGTGCCTTGGCAGAATAAAAGCATAGAAAAAAGAGGTTAGGGAAATCCTAGCCTCTTTTTTAAGTCCTTCTTAAAGTGATGATGGATGATGCTTGCCAAGGGAGTTCTTCTTATTTTGAGTCTTTAAGTGACAGAGAAAAAGATATGTGTTACTATAGTGGTACAAAAGGATATCGGAGTAGAAATGAAGTATTTAAGTAGCCAAGACATCAAGGATCGTCAACGAAATATCAGCGACATTAAACCCTACAAAACAACCAAGGAAATCGTCGTTTCAAATATCTTTACCTTCTTTAATGCCATGAACTTGGCTCTGGCAGTTCTGGTAGCCACAACCTTGCGATTTGAAAATATGCTCTTTTTAGGTGTGATTGCTATCAATACAGCCATTGGGATTTTCCAAGAAGTGCGTTCAAAAAATGCTCTAGAAAAGCTAAGTTTGCTTGGTAAAAGTAAGTACAGAGTCAACCGAGATGGCCAAACGATTGAGATTGATCCAGAGGACATCGTTCTGGGTGAGTACCTGTATCTCAATCTGGGTGATCAGGTGCCTGTCGATGCAGAAGTACTTGAAGGAAATATTGAAGTGGATGAGTCTTTGCTGACTGGTGAGAGTGATTCTGTCTTTAAAACGGTTGGTGACCAGCTGATGAGCGGAAGCAATGTCGTTAGCGGTACTTGTCTGGTTACGGCAACGGCGGTCGGACCCGATAGTTATATCAACAAACTCGCAAAATCCAGCAAGGAATTCAAAAAATACCCTTCTCAACTACGCGATTACATGGATAAGATTTTAAAAATCGTCTCGATCTTGCTGGTGCCAGTTGCCATTCTGCTCTATGTCAGAGGTTTTAGTCTAGGACGGTCTTATGTTGAAATTGTATTGGGAAGTTCAGGTGCCTTGGTCGGCATGATTCCGGAGGGGTTGATTCTCCTGGTCAGTGTATCTCTTGCGGTAGCGGCCATGAAGTTGGCTAAAAAGAAGGTTCTGGTGCAGGAGCTATACTGTGTAGAGACCTTGGCGCGAGTAGATGTTCTTTGTTTTGATAAGACAGGTACCATCACGACGGGGAATATGAAGGTCCAAGAAATGGATGCCAATGTAGCAGAGAAACTATCTTCTTATCTAGCTTATTTTGAGGATGAAAATGCGACGTCGCGGGCTCTGAAAACTTACTTAACCTGTGAGAAAAAGTGGGAAGTTCAAGAAGTCGGTGCCTTTTCAAGCAAAAACAAGTATTCCTTTGTCCAAGTAAAAGAGGGTGGGACCTATTTCTTCGGTGCTTATGAATTTCTAGGCTTTACCCAGCCGATGGATGCCTACTATGAACATCTGAAGCAGCAAGGTTTTCGAATCTTGACACTTGCCCATAGTAAGGACCACATCACGAGTCCAGCCAATATGGAACTACTAGGGCACGTCATTTTGTCAGATGAGATTAAGGACAATACCAAGGAAACCTTTGACTATTTCGAATCTCAAGGTGTTGAAGTGAAGATTATCAGTGGTGATAATCATGTGGCTGTGTATGGGGTGGCTCGTAAGGCAGGTTTTAAGGAAGAAGCCCGTGCGATTGATATGACCAAGGTGAGCGATGATGACTTTGAAAGAGTGGTCTTGGAACACGAAATATTTGGTCGTGTGACACCTGAACAGAAGCAAAAGATGGTATCTATTTTGCAAAATGCTGGTAAAACAGTTGCCATGAGTGGCGACGGGGTCAATGATGTTCTGGCTCTCAAGAAAGCAGATATCAGCTTTGCTATGAAGGGAGCAACGAGTGCAGCCAAAAGTGTATCCAATATTGTTTTTCTCACTGATGACTTTGCAGTATTTTATGATATCTTGATGGAAGGACGCCGGGTCATCAATAACATCCAAAAGGTAGCCTCTCTCTTTCTAACAAAGACCTTCTTCTCCGTCGTGTTTGCCATTTTGAGTGTGGTATTTGGTTTGGAATTCGCCTTTATCCCTATTCAGTTTACAATCATTTCAGCTATTACGATTGGGATTCCATCTTTCTTCCTAACTTTTGAGTCCAATAAAGAAAAGGTCAGCACACATTTTATGCGAGATATTTTGACCAATGCTGCGATTGGTGGTAGCATTCTGGTTGCTAGTGTACTCTTGACGAACTTCTTTATCACTGTCTCAGGTCAAGTCAAATTTATTTGCTTCCTCCTTGCTTTGATCAATGGTCTGTGTCTAGTTGCCAAGGTCAGCATTCCCTTTAATCGATACAAGCTGGTCTTGCTCGCATTTTTGAGCCTTGCAGCCCTTGTTGGCGTACTTGCCAATACATTTATCCTGCAAGGAACTTTTGTACCTCTAGAAACCACCCAAGTCGTCTATGTAGCCATCCTAGCAGTGGTGATTGGGGGCTTGCATTATCTGACTAGAAGAAAAAGTTGATACACAAAAAGAATCAGGTTTAATCCTGATTCTTTTTTTATTTATATTCTCGATAGCTTGGATTACATGATACCGAAGAAACGAGCTGCGATACCTACTGCAAAGAGAGCAAGGATGATTGCGATTGGTGATACTTTTTTCTTAAGCAACCACATGCAAAGGAAAGTAAGGAGAAGTCCCATCAATCCTGGAATCAATGAGTCCAACTGACCTTGAAGAGTTTGTGGTTGAATCTTATCTAGGCTCAATCCGCTGAGTGCTTGACCAAGGATTCCCTTCAATTCTCCACCTGTTACAGCACCTTCTGGGAAGTTGATGTAAGCACCTTCAGCCAATTGTTTACCTGGAAGGTTGACAGTAAAGTTGATAGATACCCAACGTTGTACAAGAACGGCAAGGATGAACATACCAAGGATAGATGCTCCTTTGGTGATGTCTTTCAAGATACCACCAGACATGTCTTTAGTGATTTCAGATCCAGCTTTGTAACCGAACTCTTGTGTATACCATAGGAAGGCCATACGGATAGCATTCCATCCAAAGAAGAAGAGAAGGGGACCAACAATGTTACCAGATGCAGCAAGTGATGCACCAAGGGCTCCAAGGATAGGACGAACTGTAAACCAGAATACTGGGTCACCGATACCAGCAAGAGGTCCCATCATACCGATTTTAACCCCTTGGATAGCCGCGTCATCGATTTCTACACCGTTAGCGCGCTCTTCTTCAAGTGCAAGAGTAACCCCCATGATAGGAGCAGCTACGTATGGGTGAGTGTTGAAGAACTCAAGGTGACGCTCAAGAGCAGCCGCTTGGTCTTCTTTTTTAGTGTACAATTTTTTGATAGCTGGGATCAATGAGTAAGCCCAACCCAAGTTTTGCATACGTTCGTAGTTCCAAGAACCTTGAAGGAATTGTGAACGCCACCAAACTTTTTGACGATCTGATTTTGATAATTGAATTTTTTCAGCCATGATTGATCCCCTTTCTAGTAGTCTTCTAGGATATCACCGATTGGGTCGTTAGAAGTCGCAGCTCCGCCGCCACCGTTTCCACCTTGTTTTGTAAGGTTAAGGTAGATGAAGGCAAGGGCAACACCGATGACACCAAGGGCAATCAAAGTCAATTGAGAGATTGCTGCAAGAGCAAAACCGATAGCGAAGAATGGCCATACTTCACGAGTTGCCATCATGTTGATAACCATAGCATAACCTACGGCAACGACCATAGCACCACCGACAGCCATACCACCGTTCAACCAGTCTGGCATCAAACCAAGAGCGTCTTGAACAGCAGAAGCTGGGATAGCGATAAGGAAGGCAGCAGGGATTGCAATACGAAGACCTTGAAGAAGAAGTGCAACAAAGTGAGCACGTTCAACAGCCGCAATATTTCCGTCTTTAGCAGCAGCGTCAGCAGTGTGAACCAAGGCAACTGAGATTGTACGAACAATCATAGTCAAGAAAAGTCCAGCTACGGCAAGAGGGATAGCTGTTGCCGTAGCAACGGCGATACCTTCAGTAGTAAAGTTACCACCTTTGATCAAGATGATTGCTGCCGCAACAGATGCAAGAGCAGCGTCAGGAGCTACGGCAGCTCCGATGTTTGCCCAACCAAGGGCAATCATTTGAAGTGATCCACCAAGCATAACACCTGCTTCGAGGTTACCAGTTGCAAGTCCGATAAGGGTACATGCGACGATTGGTTGATGGAATTGGAATTGGTCGAGGATACCTTCAAGACCTGCAAGGAAGGCAACAACTACAACCAAGATAGCAGAAATGATTGAAATATCTGACATGGTTTTATTCCTTTTCTATTTAGTTTTAATAAAGTATTTAATCCTGTTTTCAAAAATGATAGAAACAGATTAAAATTATTGAACGTTTGCTTTCTTAATCAAGTCAAACAAATCTTTTTTCGTGTCGTTTGGTACTTTACGTACGTCAAATTCAACACCGAGGTCACGCATTTTTTCAAAGGTTGCAACGTCTTCTTTGTCCATAGACAAAACGTTGTTAATCATTGTTTTACCTGTTGAGTGAGCCATAGAACCAACGTTAAGAGTCTTGATTGGCACGCCACCTTCGATTGCACGAAGTGCATCTTGTGGTGTTTCAAACAAGATAAGGGCATGAGTGTCACCGAAACGTGGGTCTTTTGCAACGTCAATCAATTTTTGAATTGGAACAACGTTGGCTTTTACTCCGTTTGGAGCTGCTTGTTTAATCAATTCTTTACGCAAGTCGTCGTTAGCAACGTTATCTGAAGCAACGATGATACGGTTTGCTTTTGAATCTGGAGTCCAAGCAGTCGCAACCTGACCGTGAAGTAGACGAGTGTCTAGACGAGCAAGGTTGATTTTCAGTTTACCGTCACCGATAACAGTTCCTTCTGGAATAGCAGCTTGTGCGGCAGGAGCAGCTGCAGCAGTTGCAACTTCCTCAACTGGGTTAAGCTCTTCTGGAAGAGCCTTGATGCCATCTTTGGCTTCTTTAATGATATTCGCAGCGACTTTATCCACACCTGCATTCGCGTCCATAAGGCGCTCTGTGTAGGCTTGGATCAACATCGGCAAGTTCAGTCCTGTGATGATGGCAAACTTACGTTCTGGATTTTCTCCCATTACGCGGCTAGCTTGGTTGAATGGAGATCCACTCCAAAGGTCAGCCAATACTAGAACCTCATCTTCTGCGTCAAATGCAGCCACAGCGTTGTTGAATTTAGCGTAAAGGTCATCTGGACCTTCATTTGGCATAAAGGTTACAACTTGAACCTTTTCTTGTTCACCAAAGATCATAGATCCTGACTGATGAATACCCGCAGCAAATTCGCCGTGGCTCGCAATAATGATTCCGATACTCATTATTGTCATTCCTCCTTATAAAATGTTTGACTATATGTTTAAGAAAACTTTAAGCCTAACTTTAAGTATAAACCGTTTTCATATAAAAATCAACTACTTTTTCTAAAAAAATGTAAAAGTTTTCATAGAATGACTTTTTAAAAATATTAATATATCAATGTTTTTGGGAGATAAATGAAAATGGTAATGGAAAATTTAATATAAAAATACAGAAAATAAGTCGCTTTTGTGAAAACAAAATGAAAACAAAATGAAAACAAAAAGGAAAGATTGCGACCATGCAATCTTCCCTTTTATAGGAATAAATTTTGTAAAGCGTGGGCAACTCCATCTTCTTCGTTGGTCAGAGGAAGTTGTTCGTCTGCATATGGAAGAAGAGCAGGATTGGCGTTTTTCATAGCATATCCCTTGCTTGCAAATGCCAACATTTCAGTGTCATTATGCTCATCACCAAAGGCGATTAAGTCTTTTTTATCACGATTCATCACATTGAGCAAGTACTCTAGAGCAAAGGCCTTGTTTACACCCTTGGGAGTACACTCGAGGATGTTGAGGGGACCGCCCCATGTATTGATAGCTAGTTGGTGCTGATAAAAACGATTCATTTCGTCCGCTAAAGCGTATTTGTCTTCAGCCCTTGTTTGCAAGAGGATGCAGTTGGGATCTTTGGTTACTCGTTCAGGTTTGAATTGATTTTCTGGCCGGAAGTTCTCTACGCCAAATAGTTTAGGATCTGCAATTTCTTCATTCGGTGTCGTGATATAGAATTTTTTTCGATATTCTCCTGCAATAAAATCAGCCTGGATGTCCTCCGTGCGTTTGACCATGTCTAGGAGGTATTTTTTGTCCAAGGTCAAGCACTTTTCATGCGCCCAAGCCTGTCCTGGTAGATGGGTAAGGGAACCATTAAAGTTAATCATGGGAGTATGCAATTCTAGCTCACGGTAGAAATCTTTTGCCATACGATACGGACGTCCCGTCGTGATGATAACATGGTGTCCTTTTTCTGAAATTTTTTTGATCGTCTCTTTGGTGAAATCGGAGAGCTTGCTTTCACTATTCAGCAGGGTTCCGTCCAAATCGACTGCGATAATTTTGTTAGTCATATAAACCTTCCTAGTCGTTTCCAGATAAGATGTCTTCTATTATATCAAAAAGAAGGAAGAAAAGCAGATAAGAACAAAAACTACAGTTGCTTTGATTTATTAAATAAATCAAACAAACATATTGAAAAGGTGAATGATAAATGATATAATACTCATATTGTTCGTAAAAAACAAAAGGAGATTAAAAATGGACAAACTATTTAAACTAAAAGAGCACGGGACAGATGTCCGTACAGAGGTGCTTGCTGGTTTAACAACATTCTTTGCAATGAGTTATATTCTCTTTGTAAACCCTCAAATGCTTTCCCAAACAGGTATGCCTGTTCAAGGTGTGTTCTTGGCAACGATTATCGGTTCTGTAGTCGGTACTTTGATGATGGCTTTCTATGCTAATTTGCCCTACGCACAAGCACCAGGTATGGGATTGAATGCCTTCTTCACATTTACAGTTGTATTTGGGATGGGCTATACTTGGAAAGAAGCTCTTGGTATGGTCTTCATTTGTGGAATTATTTCACTGATTATTACCTTGACAAATGTTCGTAAAATGATCATCGAATCTATTCCAACAACACTTCGTTCAGCTATTTCGGCTGGTATTGGTGTTTTCCTTGCCTATGTTGGAATTAAGAATGCTGGTCTCTTGAAATTCTCAATCGATCCAGGTACTTATACGGTAGCAGGTGAAGGAGCAGACAAGGCTCAAGCTGCACTTACTGCAAACTCAGCAGCTGTTCCAGGCTTGGTAGACTTCAATACTCCAGCCGTATTGGTGGCTCTTGCAGGTTTGGCTATTACCATCTTCTTTGTTGTTAAAGGCATCAAAGGTGGAATTATTCTTTCTATCTTAACAACGACTGTCCTTGCCATTGCTGTTGGTGTTGTGAATTTGTCAGGGATTGACTTTGCTAGCAACAATCTTTCAGCAGCGGTTAATGATTTAGGAACTTTGTTTGGTGCTGCTCTGGGTTCAGAAGGTTTAGGATCTTTGATTTCAAACACTTCGCGTTTACCAGAAACCTTGATGGCTATTCTTGCCTTCTCACTAACGGATATTTTTGATACAATCGGTACTCTTATCGGTACTGGTGAAAAAGTTGGTATTGTTGCGACAAGTGGGGAAAACCATGAGTCCGCTAAATTGGACAAGGCTCTATACTCTGACTTGGTGGCAACTTCGGTAGGTGCCATTGCAGGTACTTCAAACGTTACGACCTATGTTGAATCTGCGGCTGGTATCGGTGCTGGTGGACGTACTGGTTTGACAGCCCTAGTGGTTGCGATCTGTTTTGCTCTATCTAGCTTCTTTAGCCCACTTCTAGCGATTGTTCCGACAGCTGCAACAGCACCAATTTTGATCATCGTCGGAATCATGATGCTTTCTAACTTGAAAAATATCCCTTGGGATGATATGGCTGAAGCGGTTCCTGCCTTCTTCACATCTATCTTTATGGGATTCAGCTACTCTATCACACAAGGGATTGCTGTTGGTTTCTTGACATATACCTTGACAAAAGTTGTCAAAGGTCAAGCCAAGGATGTGCACGTGATGATTTGGATTTTGGATGCCTTGTTTATCCTTAACTATATCAGTATGGCGCTATAAATGGTATAATAGAAAAAGGGGAGTCTCCCCTTTTTCTTATAAGGAGGTACATCATGAAAGATAAGACGATTTGGCAAGAGGTTTTAAACAGAGGGAAATGGGTGATCATCCTTTTGGTAGCTTTTGTTCTATCTCAATTTCCCATAGGACTTGCTTTGTTTTTAGCAAACAAACAGTTTCCGATTTTACAGTCAGGGCTCTTAGTAGGTGCTCTATCCATAGTCGTTTTGATTGTATTCATTATTGGTGCACGAAAAACACAACTTGCTACTTTTAATCTATCCTTTTTTAAGGCAAAAGACTTGGCTCGCTTGGTACTGAGTTATCTGGTGATTTTTGCGACAAATCTCTTGGGTTCACTACTGCTTCGACTAACAAATGAGGCAACAACCAGTAACCAATCAATACTGAATGGTTTGGTTCAGAATAGTTCCTTGATTTCAACTTTCTTCCTACTAGTCTTGATTGCGCCGATTTGTGAAGAAATTTTGTGTCGTGGGATTATTCCAAAAAAGATCTTCCGCGGAAAAGAAAAACTAGGTTTTATTGTTGGTGCAATCGTCTTTGCCTTGCTTCATATGCCAACCAATCTACCTTCTGTGATTATTTATGGAGGAATGTCAACGGTTTTGACTTGGACAGCCTATAAGACTGAGCGTTTGGAGATGTCCATTTTGCTTCATATGATTCTCAATGGTATTGCATTTTGTTTGTTGGCCTTATTGGTATTGATTAGTAGAAATCTAGGTCTATCATTCTAAACCATTAGCCGCTTGGAAAAGATGAATACTAGCGTATCCATCTTTTTCTTTTTATGGTAAAATAGAGAGATAATATGGTAGAGAACCTTAAGGGAGTAACCGTTATGTCCAATAAAGTCAACCACGGAAAAACAGCTATTTGTGGAATTATCAATGTAACACCAGATTCTTTTTCGGATGGTGGGCAGTTTTTTGCTCTTGAGCAGGCGCTCCAGCAAGCTCGTAAATTGATAGCAGAAGGAGCGAGCATGCTAGATATCGGTGGAGAATCGACTCGGCCGGGCAGTAGCTATGTTGAGATAGAAGAGGAAATCCAGCGTGTTGTTCCAGTGATTAAAGCTATCCGTGAGGAAAGTGATGTTCTCATTTCCATTGATACTTGGAAAAGTCAGGTGGCAGAGGCTGCTTTGGCTGCTGGTGCCAATCTGGTCAATGATATCACGGGTCTCATGGGAGATGAGAGAATGGCGGATGTGGTTGCTAAAGCTGGAGCGGAAGTGGTTATCATGTTTAATCCAGTTATGGCTCGTCCTCTGCACCCTAGTTCACTCATATTTCCTCATTTTGGTTTTAGACAAGCTTTTACAGAAGAAGAGTTAGCTGACTTTGAAAAAGTGCCAATCGAAAACTTGATGGAGGCTTTCTTTGAACATGCTCTAGCGAGAGCGAACCAAGCTGGAATTGCAAGAGAAAATATTCTGCTGGATCCAGGGATTGGCTTTGGTCTGACCAAGAAGGAAAATCTACTCCTTCTACGGGATCTAGATAAACTACACCAGCAAGGCTATCCGATTTTTCTTGGAGTTTCGCGTAAGCGATTTGTCATCAATATCCTAGAAGAAAATGGCTTTGAAGTTAATCCTGGGACCGAACTTGGTTTCCGCAATCGAGACACAGCTTCTGCTCATGTAACCAGTATCGCTGTGAGACAGGGTGTGGAAGTGGTGCGCGTGCATGATGTTGCCAGTCACAGGATGGCAGTTGAAATTGCCTCTGCTATCCGTTTGGCAGATGATGCAGAAAATCTAGATTTAAAACAATATAAGTAAGATGAACGAAATTGAAAACAATCAGTGGATTGCCCACTACCGGACGGACCAACCGCATTTTGGCTTGGAACGCATGGTAGAACTCCTAGCTCTGCGAGGCAATCCCCATCTCAAACTCAAGGTCATCCATATCGGAGGGACCAACGGCAAGGGGTCTACCATTGCTTTTTTGAAAAAGATGCTGGAAAACCTAGGGCTGAGAGTTGGGGTGTTCAACTCGCCCTATCTCATTCATTATACGGATCAGATTAGCATTAATGGGGAATCCATTCCCGAGGCTAGGCTAGAAGCCCTCATGGCAGACTATCAGTCTTTGCTTGAGGGGGAATCTGCTACCAATTTGCAGGGGACAACCGAATTT
The DNA here is from genome assembly GCF_030546305.1 of Streptococcus sp. GP0011. Taxonomy (GTDB): domain Bacteria; phylum Bacillota; class Bacilli; order Lactobacillales; family Streptococcaceae; genus Streptococcus. The sequence continues at coordinate 18,863 of NZ_JAUONR010000008.1, forward strand.
GAGATTATCACAGCTCTAGCTTATGATTACTTTGCCTCAGAGCAAGTAGATGTGGCTATCATGGAAGTCGGCATGGGTGGTCTTTTGGATAGTACTAATGTTTGCCAGCCAATTTTAACAGGAATTACGACCATTGGACTGGATCATGTGGCCCTACTTGGTGATACCTTGGAAGCCATAGCAGAGCAGAAGGCTGGTATTATCAAACAAGGTATTCCCTTAGTGACAGGTCATATTGTTCCTGAAGCCTTGACTGTTATTGACCGCATTGCGGAAGGGAAAGAAGCACTGAGAATACAATATGGGAAAGATTATCAGGTCAGTCACCAAAAGAGTGTGGTGACAGGCGAAATCTTTGACTATATTAGTTCTGTCAGACAAGGTCGCTTTCAAACAGGTCTGCTTGGCTTGCACCAGATAGAAAATGCGGGGATGGCGCTTGCCCTCCTAGACACTTATTGCCAGGAGGCTGGACGAGAATTAGCAAGTAATGACTTGGTTGCTCAAGCTTTGAAAGAAACCAGATGGCCAGGACGTTTGGAGGTCGTGTATAGCGACCCACTGTTGCTTTTGGATGGGGCCCACAATCCCCATGCTATCAAGGTTTTACTAGCAACCTTACAAGACCGCTTTGCGGATTATCATAAGGAAATCCTCTTTACCTGCATCAAAACCAAGGCTTTGGAGGATATGCTGGATTTGCTAGAAACGGTGCCAGATAGTCAATTGACTTTAACCCATTTTGACGATAGTCGGGCGACTGATAAAAGCGTGCTGAAAGAGACAGCCAAGTCTAGAAATCTCAATTACCAAAGTTGGCAGGATTTTCTAGAGCAGAAATTGACAGATAAAAATGAAGAGAAACAAACAGTTAGGATTGTCACAGGTTCCTTGTATTTCTTGAGCCAAGTGAGAGCCTATCTGATGGAGAGGAAGAATGAGAATGGATACACAAAAGATTGAAGCAGCTGTAAAAATGATTATCGAGGCTGTTGGTGAGGACGCTAACCGCGAGGGCTTGCAGGAAACACCTGCTCGTGTAGCCCGTATGTACCAAGAGATTTTTTCAGGTCTTGGCCAAACTGCTGAGGAACACCTGTCAAAATCCTTTGAGATTATCGACGATAATATGGTTGTAGAAAAGGATATCTTTTTCCACACCATGTGTGAGCACCACTTCTTGCCCTTTTATGGTAAGGCGCATATTGCCTACATTCCAGATGGCCGTGTGGCAGGCTTGTCCAAGCTAGCCCGTACGGTTGAAGTTTATTCTAAAAAACCACAGATTCAAGAACGGTTGAATATTGAAGTGGCCGATGCCTTGATGGACTATCTGGGGGCTAAGGGAGCCTTTGTTGTCATTGAGGCCGAGCATATGTGTATGAGCATGCGTGGTGTCAGAAAGCCAGGCACGGCCACCTTGACGACAGTAGCGCGAGGTGTATTTGAAACAGATAAAGACCTCCGAGACCAGGCTTATCGTTTAATGGGACTATAATACCCTTCGAAAATCAAATTCAAACCACGTCAGCTTCCATCTGCAACCTCAAAACAGTGTTTTGAGCAGCCTGCGGCTAGCTTCCTAGTTTGCACTTTGATTTTCATTGAGTATAAAAAGAATCCGCTTCATGCGGATTTTTCTAGAAAGGACTAGTTATGGATCAACTGCAGATTAAAGATTTGGAAATTTTTGCCTATCATGGTCTTTTCTCTAGTGAGAAGGAATTGGGGCAGAAGTTTGTTATTTCCGCAAGCTTATCTTATGATATGACCAAGGCGGCTACAGAATTGGATTTGACAGCTTCTGTCCATTACGGAGAACTGTGTCAGCAGTGGACGACCTGGTTTCAGGAAAGCACGGAGGATTTGATTGAAACGGTAGCCTACAAACTAGTTGAACGTACCTTTGAGACCTATCCTCTTGTCCAAGAGATTGAGTTGGAACTAAAAAAACCTTGGGCTCCAGTGCATTTGCCATTGGATACCTGCTCGGTGACCATTCGCCGTCGTAAGCAGCGAGCCTTTATCGCCCTAGGAAGTAATATGGGAGACAAGAAAGCGAACTTGGAACAAGCTATTGATAAACTGCGGACTCGAGGTATCCATATTCTCAAAGAGTCCAGTGTCTTGGCGACGGAGCCTTGGGGTGGTGTGGAACAAGATAGCTTTGCCAATCAGGTGATTGAAGTAGAAACCTGGCTACCAGCACCAGTCTTGTTAGAAACATTGTTAGCCATTGAGTCAGAAATGGGACGGGTTAGAGAAGTGCATTGGGGGCCTCGCTTGATTGATTTGGACCTACTCTTTATGGAGGACCAGATTATTTACACAGACGAGCTCATATTGCCTCATCCTTATATAGCAGAACGCCTCTTTGTTCTTGAGCCGTTAGTGGAAATAGCTCCCCATTTTATCCATCCAATCTTAAAACAACCAATTCGTTACTTGGTTGACCAGTTGGAGCAAGGAAATGCCTAAGTTTTCTGAAACCTATAGCAAGTGGAAGAGTATCGGGGAGGGACTACTTGCTATTGTTTTAGGGCTTCTCTTGATCCGATTTGGACAAGTTATTCCGAGAATGGGATACCAGTTGCTGATGGGTTACTTTTCCTTGTCAGCGGTTTGGCACTTGTTGACTCGCTGGTTTCAGGATAAAAAACGTCGGGAAAATATCTTTGTAACCTTGGGCAAGCTGGCGGTTGCGGCTCTGGTGTTTGACTCTATCATCTTGCAAGACCTTGCCCTCTATCTCCTAGTCTTTATCATTGCGAGCTACCAGCTGTTTACGGGCATCATTAGTCTTGTGACTTGGTCTCTCTATCGAAAAAATGCTATTCATCCTCGGCTCCATCATCTCTTCGATGCTGTATGGATGATAGGATTCGGGCTTTATAGCATCTCTCCGTTTCACGATGCAGCGAATTTTGAATTGCTCTTGCTTGGGTTTTACTTGCTCATGCTAGGAGCCAGTAGCCTCCGGGACGGTTTCTTTTTTGAAAGGATAGAAAACAATCCCAAGCTAAAACGACGAATGCGAATGACTTTGCCGATCTTTGTGACGGCTTTGATCCCTATCAGCACCTTGCGCAAATTGAATGAGTGGCTGTCAAATCATGAAAGTCAAGAAGGGGAAGTTCATTCAGAAAGAAAAAACGATCAGGTAGTTGATCTGGAAATTTTTATTCATACCTCAGAAACCTCTTTCTTCCTTGCCATGGGGCATGTGGATATTTGCTATCAAGGGACGGTTATTTCCTATGGCTCGTATGATCCTCACTCGGAGCGCTTATTCGGCATGGTTGGAGACGGTGTCTTGTTTAAAGCCAATCGGGAAAAATACATCGAACTCTGCAAGAGGGAAAGTCAGAAGACCTTGTTTGCTTATGGTCTGAGTTTGACGGACCAACAGAAAGCAGCCATCCAAGCTCGTCTAGCAGAGATAGAAGACTTGTTAATTCCTTGGGAACCAAGTTCGCAGTTGATGAAAAGAAGAGAGGGTGAGATCAAGCACACCTACTCCTACCAACTGAAAGAGGAAGCAGATGCTACCCTCTATAAATTCAGCTCATCCGAGTTTAAGACCTACTTTGTTCTCAGTACCAATTGTGTTTTGCTGGCAGACTCTATCGTAGGAAAAGCTGGGACAGATATATTGAGTCCCCAGGGATTCATTGTGCCAGGGACTTATCAGGATTACCTTGACTTAGAGTATACAAAACCAAACGGTCTAGTAGTTAGTCGATCCATTTATTAGAAAAAGAAAACTCTAGTTCCTCAGAAGTTTACGCCGAGAAGCTAGAGTTTTTAAAATAGGTCATTTTCTTCTGGAAGGAGGATGGTTTCTCTGCCGTCCATATCTAAAACAAGGACCCTAGGAGGATAAAGCGGATCGAAAGGATGATTGAAGTCAAAATCGATGCTAGTCGGAAGGTGCTGACTCGAGAAATGGAAGGTGATGGTCCCCTTATTGTTGAGCAGTTGAAACTCAAGTTCTTCTTCTAATTCAAAGACATTTTTCAGGAAATGATCAATAATATACCATAAAGAGTCAATGACATCGTCAGGCAGGCTGGTCACGACACCAAAGCTAGCGGAACGTCTCTGTGTATTTGTAAAAGCCATGTTTTCCTCCCCCTTTTATTTTCCTTATCATACAGCAAAATGTCTTAAAAATCAAGAAATCCTACTCGCTTTTTCAAAATGGGAATAAACTGTGAAATTTTTTCAAAGTTTCTCTAAAAAATACTTGAAAGTGTTTACAATAAGTGATAAAATGGAGTAAGTAGATGCGTGAAAGCGAAATTTTCATTATAGAAAGGAAACGGAATGAACACAGATGATACAGTAACGATTTATGACGTCGCCCGTGAAGCAGGAGTTTCGATGGCAACAGTTAGCCGTGTCGTTAATGGCAACAAGAATGTTAAAGAGAACACTCGAAAAAAAGTCCTAGAAGTGATTGATCGCTTGGACTATCGTCCAAATGCGGTAGCCCGTGGTTTAGCTAGCAAGAAAACAACGACAGTCGGAGTTGTGATTCCGAACATTACCAATGGCTATTTCTCAACACTTGCTAAGGGGATTGACGACATTGCTGAAATGTACAAGTATAACATTGTCCTTGCAAATAGTGATGAGGATGATGAAAAGGAAGTTTCAGTGGTCAACACTCTTTTTTCAAAACAAGTCGATGGGATTATCTTTATGGGCTATCACTTGACTGAAAAGATTCGTTCAGAGTTTTCTCGTTCACGGACACCGGTTGTTCTTGCTGGTACTGTGGATGTAGAACACCAACTTCCAAGTGTCAATATCGACTACAAACAAGCAACGATTGATGCTGTAAGCTACCTTCTCAAAGAAAATGAGAAAATTGCTTTTGTGAGTGGACCACTCGTCGATGATATCAATGGCAAGGTTCGTTTGATTGGTTATAAGGAAGCCTTGAAAAAAGCTGGACATTCTTATAGCGAGGGCTTGGTCTTCGAATCAAAATACAGCTATGACGATGGCTATGCCTTGGCAGAACGCTTGATTTCATCACAAGCTACAGCCGCAGTTGTAACAGGTGATGAATTGGCTGCGGGTGTGTTGAATGGTTTGGCTGACCACGGTGTGTCTGTGCCAGAAGAGTTTGAAATCATTACGACAGATGACTCTCAGATTGCACGATTCACTCGTCCAAACTTGACGACTATTGCCCAACCTCTTTATGACTTAGGTGCTATCAGCATGCGTATGTTGACGAAGATTATGCATAAGGAAGAGTTGGAAGAACGTGAAGTTCTCTTGCCTCATGGTTTGACAGAACGTCGCTCTACACGAAAACGTAAATAGAAAAAATCAGGGAATCGTGAAGATTTCCTGATTTTGTGTTCTAGAGAAGAGGATTAGCCTTCCATATAGTCTTTCAAAGCTTGTCCTTTTAGTCCAGCATTAAGGGCAATTAATAATTTGAGGCGCGCTTTTTGAGCGTTGAGTTCTTTGACAAAGAAAACACCAGCTCGTTGCAACTGCACTCCTCCACCTTGGTAGGCGTAGACAGGTTCAGCAATGCCATTAAAGCACCGTGAGACCAGGGCGACTGGGATTCCTTTCTGGAGAAGATTTTCCAACTTTTGAGCTGTTTCTTTGGGAACATTGCCTGCTCCAAAAGCCTGAATGACTAAGCCATCCAGCTGTTCCAAGTCTAACATATCGATCAGCTCGTCTGTCATACCGGCATAGGCTGAGATGATGGGAACTAGACCTTGAATATGCTCAAGATCAAAGCGGACACGAGGTTCAGCCGTTTTAAAGTAGAGGATTTCTTGCTTCATGATGAGGCCAAGTGGTCCATGTGTTGGGGTTTGAAAGGTGCTGACGTTGGTCGTATGAGTTTTGGTAACATACTTGGCTGCATGAATCTCGTCGTTCATGACGACCAGCACACCCTTGTCGGCTGCTTTATCATCGCTGGCAACTCGTAAAGCGCTCAGATAGTTGTAAACACCGTCGCTACCAAGTTCGTTTGAACTACGCATGGCCCCGGTTAGAACGATGGGGATGGGCGGGATTTTCATGGTATCAAGGAAGTAGGCTGTTTCTTCTAAGGTATCTGTACCATGTGTGATGACAACTCCATCGTAGTTATCAGCTTCCTCTTTAATCTTATGATAGAGTGCAAGCATATGCTTGGGTTTGATATGAGGGCTTGGCAGATTAAAAAAGTCTAGGGCATGAACCTCAATCCCTTCAAGCGGATTGGAAACATGGTTCATGGGATTGTCCTGGCTAGTTACAACGGCACCAGTGGCATCTGCTTGCATGGAAATAGTCCCACCTGTATGTAAAACAAGGATTTTCTTAGGCATGATTTAGTCACTCTTTCTGAAATGTGGTATAATCATTGTAACACAAAAGGGGAGAATGGGACAGGATGGAAGTCAAGGCTGTTTTTTTTGATATCGATGGAACGCTAGTCAACGATCGCAAGAGTGTTTTGAAATCCACTAAGGACGCGATTAAGATTGTCAAAGAGCAAGGAGTGCTTGTTGGAGTAGCGACAGGACGAGGGCCGTTTTTTGTCAAGGAATTGATGGAAGACTTGGACCTAGACTTTGCGGTGACCTACAATGGCCAATACATTTTTAATAAAGAAAAGGTACTCTTTGCAAGCCCAATCGCTAAGTCAAGCCTACGTCAACTGATTGCTTATGCTAAAAAGGAGCGTAAAGAAATCGCTCTTGGAACCGAGCATGCCGTTGTTGGTTCGAAAATTATGTCATTTGGTCTCGGCTCCTTTTCTCAACTGGTTAGTCGTTTTATTCCGACTGTTCTGACAAGAACTGTTAGCCGTTCCTTTAATCGGATGGTCAGCAGGGCAGTTCCTCAAAAGGAAGACGACTTGCTTAACTTGATTAACCAACCCATTTATCAAGTTTTGATGCTGATGACGCCAGAAGAATCTGAGAAGGCAGCAGCTGATTTTGACGACTTGAAATTGACTCGAAGCAATCCTTTTGCTGCAGATATCATTAACCAAGGAAATTCCAAACTAGAAGGCATTCGCCGAGTTGGGAAAGAATATGGATTTGATCTCAACCAAGTCATGGCCTTTGGTGATTCAGATAACGACCTGGAAATGTTAGCGGGTGTTGGTATGTCGGTTGCTATGGGAAATGGCAGTAGCAGTGCCAAAGAGGTTGCTAAACACATTACAGCAAGCAATCAACAAGATGGCATCCACAAGGCGCTTGAGCACTTTGGCGTTTTAGCTTCAGAAAAAGTGTTTGTCAGTCGGGACTACCACTTTAATAAAGTCAAGACCTTCCACCACATGATGGATGAACGAACTCAGGAAGAGCCACAGGCATGGGATGCCGAAGGTGCAACCCACCGCGCAGACTTTAAAATTGAAGAATTAGTAGAGTTTGTCCGCGCTGCAAGTTCTTCAGAGGAAGAATTTCAAGACTCCCTTGCAAGCATGCATGAGGCACTTGATAAGGCGGCAGAGAAAGTGGCGAAAAAGACACCTGCTAAGCAAAATCTGGTCGGTCAAGTGGATGCTTTGATCGACACACTGTATTTCACGTACGGCAGTTTTGTTTTGATGGGAGTGGATCCAGAACGCATTTTTGATATTGTCCATGAAGCAAATATGGGGAAGCTCTTCCCTGATGGAAAAGCTCATTTTGACCCAGTTACGCACAAGATTTTAAAACCGGATGACTGGGAAGAAAAATATGCTCCAGAACCTGCCATCCGACAGGAACTACAACGTCAGTTTAAAGCTTATGAGCGACATAAAGAAAGAAAAAATAAAAAATAAGAGAAAATTCTTTTCCCTGGATGAAAAATTCGGGGATTTTTTGAGCGGAAAAACCGAACAATTTTATATATATCACTAATTATTATTAGCATATTTATACTAGAAAAAGAAAAGAAAAAATGAAAAGATAGTGAAAATAAAGCAACAAGAAATTACATTTCTTACAAAGAATAGTTAAAAAGCTAGATATATTAGTAATATATCTAGCTTTTCTTTTGAAAAACATCAAAAAAAGCAAGTCAAATTATTTGATGTTTGAAAGTTGATGTGTTAGAATAAATTCAGAAAGCGAATAAATATAAAATACTCATGCTACTATGATATGCTCTTTTTAAAGACAGAAAGTCAACTTGTTTATTTCAGGCCTGTTAACAAGTTGATGTGAGGAGTTCACTCTAGCTTTGAGGTTTAGTTATAAAATTGTGCACAATTGCTTTCCAAATTTTTATTATTTTAATTTTCAAGTTTAAAAATTAGAGAATTAAGAGGTTGAAATGAAGAAAAAATATACCTATTTGACAGCTTCTGTTTTAACAGCTGTAACAATGCTTCCAACTTTTGCACCAAGTGAAGCTCACGCTGCTTACAATTGGAATGGAAATAATAGTTACTATACAAGAACTAGCCGCCGTTCAAGCAATCGTACTTCTAACCGTACTACTGCAAATCGTAGTCGCACATCAAACTATACTGTAAGAAGTTATGGCTACAACAGTTATTACCCAAGCTATAACTATGGCTACAATAGCTACTACCCAAGCTATAACTATGGATATGGTAGCTATTATCCAAGTTACAACTACGGTTACAATAATTGGAATAACTACTATGGCTATGACAACAGTAGCAACTACTATGGTTATAACTATTGGAATAATTACAACAACCTTGCTAGCGATGAAAACTATATTTACTGGAATGGCAATCACTACTACCGTATGAACGATGGTAGCTACCGTATTTATCGTAACGGTCAGTGGAAACCTTTGACAAACAATAGTAACAACAACTCATCTACTAACAACTTGGAAAACGATCCGCACTATCGTTACGAAAATGGGTACCATTACTATGTATTGGACAATGGTGATTATTACTACTACCAAAATGGTAAGTGGGTATTGGTGAAAGATTCTGCTGAGCCAACACCAGCACAACCGGCAACACCTGCTGAACCAAAACCAGAACAACCAACAACTCCGGTTGAGCCAGCACAACCAAGTCAACCTGAAGTTCCTGCTCCAACACCAGCAGAACCAGAGACTCCAACACCAGCACCTAGTGATAAACCTGAAGAGCCAACAACACCAACTGAGCCACAACCAGCACAACCAGCAACTCCAAGTGTTGATCTACCAGAAAACCCACCAATTAATGGTGCTGATAGTGAATTTGACCCATTTAAGCCATCTACAGAAACGCCAGCGGAACCAAAACCAGAAACACCAGCAACTCCAGCTATCCCAACAACACCAGGTTTGGTAACGACTGATGAACCAAGTGAAAACCAAATCCCTGATTATGTTGAAAAACCAGCTGAAGGATTGGAACACTTGGCTTGGGCACCAAATGGACAAACTCCAAAATTGGTTTACCCACCAGGTAAACCAGGTGATGCAGTCCTCAAGAATGATAAAAACTACTACTTCGACGGTAGTGCACATTACTACTATGTACCATCTAACTCAGAGCGTACAGGTTACTCAGCATACTGGAAGTGGCTTGGAGGAAAATGGAAACTTCAAGGGATGACTGATCCAAACGATCCAGCTCGTGATCCAAAACTTCACGAAAACACTGCTGATGACGAGTACATGTACAGTGACAAGAACTCAAGCGTGAAACTTTACTCAACTAACTTGGTAACGACTGCTAAAGCAGGTCAAGCATTGCCATTCAAGAATGTTGAAGAGTTCAAAAACTATGTCATCGAAAAAATGAATCCTAAGTTCCTTGATAACTCTGGTTGGGATGCTAAAGTTGAGTGGGAAATCGAAGATCCAGAAATCTTTGAGAAGACGAAAGAAAACCCATACGCTAAGGACTATGTCTTGATTGCAAATCTCAAGAGTGGTGTCGAAGACAAGAAATACAGTGATGTAGAATTTGGCTATGTGAAGTTTGTTTACCGTGTTGAAGCAACAAACGATACAAACTATGACTATGTTTCAAAAGCGAAAGAAGCTTTCGCTAAAATCAATGAAGAGCGTAAAGCTCAAGGATTGAAAGAATTGACTTGGTCTGAAGACATTTATCAAAATCAAGCACTTCCAAAAGTAAATGAAATTTCACGTCAATACGATAGTACAGGCTTTGTGGGACGTCGTGATGAAGATGCTGCTGTTGTCGTTAAGAAATGGGCAAACAGTGGTTTGAGAGACTTGCTTCTCGATCCGAATGTCACTGAAGGAGCTGTAGCAGCAGTAGTTGATGGAAACGGTGTATACTACTGGGCATACAGTTACAAATAATTCAATCTTTTGAGATTGACTACTTTCTAAATAAGATTGAGGCTTTAAACTATTGTTTAAAGCCTTTTTCTGACCCAATCAGGACAAACAAAAAGGAGCTCAAGGCTCCCTTTTTTAATGTTTACAATGTTTTTTCTCTTTCTCTCACGACCAGTAAATCGACTTTTGCATGGCGGAGAATGTACTCAGATGAAGAGCCAACCAAGAGGCGTTCAAAGGCATTGAGCCCTGTTGCACCAACGAGAATCAGGTCGACATTTTCTGCGTCTGGAATAGTACGGGCAAGGAGGGTTTTTGGATTTCCCATTTCGATGACGATGTGAATATCGGTCACACCAGCATCTCTTGCACGCTTTTCGTACTCCTTCATCAGACTTTCAGCATCGACTTGGAGTTCTTCGTAAACTTCAGCATCAAAGGTAGACACGCTTTGAAGAGCGCGTGTGTCGATAACATGAGCAATGGTGAGCTTGGATTCGTTGCGTAGAGCAGTGTAAACACCTTTGACGAAAGCCAAGTCCGCTTCTTTAGAACCATCAATTGCGACCATAACATTTTGGTAACGTTGTGCCATAATGAAACCTCCTGAAATTTTCTTACTGTTATTGTAACCCTTTTCACTAAAGAAGTAAAGTAAAAATCATATTTAAAGAAATATTATCGGAGATTCAATTTGGTGGAGATATGTTAAAATAAAAGAAAACGAGCTAGTAGGAAACACAGTAAAGGGGATGAGAAAGTATGAAAGGAACTGTTCAAGCTTCTAAAAAAATAAGTTTTCTTTATCATGGAATTATCCTTGCGTCGCTTGTAGGTGAAGTAGTGATGCTTTGGCAGCTGGAAAGAGTCATGCCCGTTCTCTATCCAGGTTTTGTTGGATTTCTTTTCTTTCACCTAGTCTACCACATCATTTTATTTGTGATTGCAAAGAGAAGTGGTCGCTTGGACTATTTGGTCACGTGGGGGCTCTTTCTCATGTTTAATCTTTTGTATGATTCTTTTATAGCGCTGATCTTTCTAGGTTTGTCTTTTGGTATGTGAGAAAATGCTTCTGTATTCTAGTTGTTTAGACGGTGAAAACCTAGTCTTTGTGAGTTTTTTCTTTGCTTACTCATTTCAGGAAACTTGTCGCAATCCCTTTCTAGTGGTATAATGTTACTATCTCTATGAATTGAGGAAACAAGATGAAAGAATATAACAAGTCTAGTAAGTTAGAGCACGTTGCCTATGATATCCGTGGTCCTGTTTTGGAAGAAGCTATGCGGATGCGAGCAAACGGAGAAAAGATTTTACGTCTGAATACAGGGAATCCAGCAGAATTTGGCTTTACAGCGCCAGACGAGGTCATTCATGACTTGATTATGAATGCGCGTGATAGTGAGGGATATTCTGATTCCAAAGGGATTTTCTCAGCCCGCAAGGCCATCATGCAGTATTGCCAACTGAAGAAATTTCCCAATGTAGACATTGATGATATCTACCTCGGAAATGGTGTCAGTGAGCTGATTGTTATGTCCATGCAAGGGCTTTTGGATAATGGCGATGAGGTCTTGGTGCCTATGCCAGACTATCCTCTCTGGACAGCCGCGGTCAGCCTAGCTGGGGGAAATGCCGTTCACTATATCTGTGATGAAGCTGCAGAATGGTACCCAGATATTGACGATATTAAGTCAAAAATTACTTCTAATACCAAGGCAATCGTCCTTATCAATCCAAATAACCCAACTGGAGCCCTTTATCCTAAGGAACTCTTGTTGGAGATTATTGAGATTGCCCGTCAAAACGATTTGATCATCTTTGCGGATGAGATTTATGACCGCATGGTGATGGATGGGCATGTGCATACGCCTGTGGCGAGCTTGGCACCTGATGTTTTCTGTGTCAGCATGAATGGTTTGTCAAAATCTCACCGTATCGCTGGTTTCCGTGTAGGATGGATGGTCTTGTCTGGTCCTAAGCACCATGTCAAGGGCTATATCGAAGGTCTCAATATGCTGTCCAATATGCGTCTTTGCTCTAACGTTTTGGCCCAGCAAGTCGTACAAACTTCACTAGGTGGGCACCAGTCAGTGGATGAATTGCTCCTTCCTGGTGGACGGATTTACGAGCAAAGAAACTTCATTTACAATGCCATCCAAGATATTCCAGGTTTGTCTGCGGTCAAGCCAAAGGCGGGTCTTTATATCTTCCCTAAAATTGACCGAAATATGTACCGCATCGATGATGATGAACAGTTCGTTCTTGATTTTTTGAAGCAGGAAAAGGTTCTCTTGGTTCATGGTCGTGGTTTTAACTGGAAGGAACCAGACCATTTCCGTATCGTTTACCTTCCTCGTGTGGACGAATTAGCGCAAATCCAAGAAAAGATGACACGTTTCTTGAGTCAGTATCGTAGATAAGGCTTTCATAGGGAAAAGCAGGAAACATTTCCTTAGAGCTATTGACAAATAGGTAAGAATCAGATAGAATAGTAAAGTATGTTTAGTAACTGATCACTTTATAGCCGGCTAAACGAATACAAAATCTATGAGGAGGTATTCATCGTGAAACGTACTTATCAACCAAGTAAACTTCGTCGTGCGCGCAAACACGGATTCCGTAACCGTATGTCAACTAAAAACGGTCGTCGCGTATTGGCAGCTCGTCGTCGTAAAGGACGCAAAGTTTTGGCTGCATAATCCAAACAAATTCAGCAAAGAAGTCAGTAGGAACTCGAGTCTACTGGCTTTTCTTTTTATCCTACATAGTGAACTGTCCACGAAATCTTCAATTTCAAATGGAACTCGTGGAGGACTCTTTTAAAAGGTCATATACAAAAAACTCAAAACCAGATATAAGTTACTGATTTTGAGTTTTTGTTTATTCTTTTAAGTGATAAGAGTAGCTAGCGATAACGACGTCTTCATGCCATCTGAGAGCGTATTTTAGTTTGAGGCTCATTTGATTGTGCAGGATATTTTGCCAAGGCTTGTTAGGGATAAACTGTGGGACAAGGACTGTAACGGTGTAGTTTTTTTGTTTAGCTTCTTGGGCGATTCGTTTGACATACTTGACGCTAGGGGTGATGATGTCGCGGTAGCTGGTATTGATATTCTTCAGAGTGATATTTGGGAAGTAATCGGCAAATTCCTGGAGGATTTCTTGGTCTTTTTCTGCCGTTTCTTTAGTAGAAATGTGCATGGCTAACACTTCGTCACCGATACTTTGAGCGTAGTTAATGGCTCCGACACTTACTCGAGTGACATTTCCTACTAGAACAAGGACAAGATTGCCGTCATAAGTGCGCTTTTCAATTCCTTCGTAGAGTCGTAGTTGTTTTGCCACTTTTTGGTAATGGCTGTGAATGGATAAAAAGAGGAAAGTTAGAACTAGGATAATTGGGAAGAATGGCCAGATATCACCCAGTCTGAAGAGGAGTAAAATGAGGACAATAGCATAACAAATGATGGCTCCTAGGATATTAGCAAAGGCAGGTTTTAAGAAGTTTGCTCCTTTTTCCTTTTTCCAATGGCGAATCATCCCAGTCTGAGATAGGGCGAAGGGAACGAAGACACCGATTGTATAAAGGGGAATAAGTCGTTCAGTATTCCCATTAAAAATGAGAAGAAGAATCATAGCCCCAAAGGCCAGAGTTAAGATACCGTTGGAGTAGCCAAGGCGATCCCCTTTTTCCATAAAAAGATGGGGCATGTACTTGTTTTTAGCCATATTGTAGGCCAGCATAGGGAAGGCTGAAAAGCCAGTATTTGCAGCTACAGCTAGAATCAAGGCTGTTGAGAACTGGAAGAGATAGTAGCTAGCATGACCAAAGAATGAATCACCAAGAATGCCCTTGGCCATTTGCGAGAGGATAGTTTCTCCATTTTGAGGTGTGATGCCCATCCAGTAGTTTAGGAAGGTAATGCCTGCAAAAAGAAAACCTAAAATCAAGGACATGATGGTCAAGGTTTGAGCAGCATTCTTTTCTTTCGGAGTTTTGAAAAATGGTACCGCATTTGAAATAGCCTCAACCCCTGTCAGAGAGGCAGAGCCACTGGTAAAGGCTCTCAATAGGAGAACGATGGAAAGACTCGGAACGGTTTGCCCAATGGTTGAAGTCGCCTGATAGTTTAGGGAACCTGTAAATAGTTGAAAGAACCCATAAAGCAAGAGAAAGACGGTACTGAAGATAAAGAGGTAGACGGGAATCATCAGAGAGCTGGCAGATTCTTTCAATCCTCTTAAATTCAAGAGCATGAGCAGACAGACTAGGAAAATAGAGATATGAAGATTATAGGGATGGAGGGCAGGGATGGCTGCAGTAATAGCATCAGCTCCAGACGCAACGGATACGGCTACTGTCAGCATATAGTCAACAAGGAGGCTGCCCCCTGCAATCAAGCCTAGTTCAGGGGAGAGATTTTCCTGAGTGACCATATAAGCCCCACCACCTTGAGGATAGGCGTGAATGATTTGACGATAGGAAATGGTCAAACTAGCGAGCAGTAAGAGGACAAAAATACCGATAGGGAGGCTCCACCAAATAGCGAGAGGAGAGAGGCTAACTAGAACGAGAATGACTTGTTCAGGTCCATAGGCAATAGAAGACAGGGCATCACTGGATAACATTGCAAGTGCCTGCATTTTTCCAAGTAATCCCCCTTCACCATCTGTGAGGGACTTGAGTGGTCGACCGATAAAGGTATATTTTAATTTTCTAAACATTTTCTTTTCCTTTGATGAAAATTTCAATAAGTGTTATTATACTGCTTTGAAAAAATGCAGTCAAGGGAGAATGATCGGTATTAGAATATTTTTACAAGCCGAGGGATGCTATTTTTGGTATAATAGATGGAAGAAAATGAGGTTAGAAGAGATGATTTTTGATACGCACACACATTTAAATGTAGAAGAATTTGCAGGACGTGAGGCAGAAGAAATCGCCTTGGCTGCTGAGATGGGTGTGACACAGATGAATATTGTTGGTTTTGATACACCGACCATTGAGCGAGCCCTAGAATTGACAGATGAGTATGAGCAACTCTACGCAACTATTGGCTGGCATCCAACGGAAGCAGGGACTTACACAGACGAGGTTGAAGCTTACTTGCTTGAAAAACTAAAACATCCCAAGGTTGTTGCTTTAGGTGAGATTGGACTGGACTACCATTGGATGACAGCACCTAAGGAAGTGCAGGAGCAGATTTTTCGTCGTCAGATTCAGCTATCTAAGGACTTGAATTTGCCCTTTGTGGTCCATACCCGTGATGCGCTAGAAGATACTTATGAGATTATCAAGAGCGAGGGCGTTGGTCCTCGTGGTGGAATTATGCACTCATTCTCAGGTTCTTTGGAGTGGGCTGAGAAGTTTGTTGAGCTTGGTATGACTATTTCTTTCTCAGGAGTGGTGACTTTTAAGAAAGTAACGGATATCCAAGAAGCTGCTAGGGAACTTCCTTTGGATAAAATCCTTGTTGAGACAGATGCCCCTTACCTAGCTCCTGTTCCTAAACGTGGCCGTGAAAACAAAACAGCCTACACACGATACGTGGTGGACTTTATCGCCGACTTGCGCGGGATGACTACTGAGGAGTTAGCCGCAGTAACAACTGCAAATGCAGAGCGTATCTTTGGATTGGACAGCAAGTGATGAAAGAAAAAATTTCCCAAGTCATCGTAGTCGAAGGACGGGATGATACAGCCAATCTTAAACGTTACTTTGATGTGGAGACCTATGAAACACGAGGTTCTGCCATTAATGACCAGGATATAGAACGCATTCAGCGCCTGCATGAACTGCATGGAGTCATTGTCTTTACAGATCCAGATTTTAATGGGGAACGCATTCGTCGCATGATTATGACGGCCATTCCAACTGTGCAGCATGCCTTTCTCAAGCGAGATGAGGCTGTTCCCAAATCCAAGTCCAAGGGACGTTCTCTGGGAATCGAACACGCCAGCTATGAAGACCTAAAAGCAGCGCTGGCTCAGGTGACAGAGCAATTTGAAAACAAGAACGAGTTTGACATCAGTCGTGGTGACTTGATTCGCCTAGGTTTCCTAGCGGGAGCAGACAGCCGTAGACGCCGAGAGTATCTAGGCGAACAGCTTCGCATCGGCTATTCCAACGGCAAGCAACTCCTCAAGCGCTTAGAGTTATTTGGGGTAACCTTGGCAGAAGTGGAAGAAGTGATGGCTAAGTATTCAGACTAACGGAGTCAGAAATGAAAAAAGTGATTATTACGGGTGGCAATAGTGGTATTGGCTATCAGGCTGCAAAACAATTAGCTGAAAAGGACTGGTCAGTGACTCTATTTTGCCGACGGAAAGAAGCTGCTGAGCAAGCCTGTAAGAAAATCCGTCAACAAACAGGAAATCCGCATGTAGATTATATCTTGGTTGATTTATCTGAGATGAAAAGTGTCAAGGAAGCGGTAGAACAGTATATCCAAAAAGAAGAGGCTTTAGATGTTTTAATTAACAATGCGGCTGATTTTGATTTGTCAGTCAAAAAGCCGATTCTTAGCAAAGACGGATTGGAAAAACAATTTGCGACCAATGTTGTCGCCCCTTTCTTGCTTTCTATCTTGTTGAAGGGTTTGTTGGAAAAGTCAAAAAGTGGTCGGATTATTAATATTTCTTCCCAAGGGCTGATGCTTTATCCCTTCATGAAGCTTGATTTTGAAAATTTAGCTGGTCAAAAACATTATAGTCCTGCCAAGACCTATTATCAGAATAAACTGGCCTTGTTGATGCTGTCGCATTATATGCGGAAACATTGGAAAGGTGTCAAGGTTCAGGCAATCCGTGTGACCAATGTCAAAGTTGATATGCGTCGCTATGATCACCTCAGCACTTTTATGAAAAATTTGTATAAAATCAAGTCAAGATTTTCAATTAGCCCGGAAGAAATGGCCAAAGTCTATACAGCCTTATCTACAGAAGATGGATATGACGGGTTTTTGTATGACGAGAAATGTAGGGAAGTAAAAGCAAATAGATTTGCTTATGAAGAAGCGGAGCAAGCAGAACTCTATTCCTTACTTGAACAACTGACCTTTTCAAGAGACAATCTATAAAGAATTAGAAAAATAAATTTTAAGCTTACTTCAATAGTGGAAAGAAATTTAGATATCGAAATCTGTTTGGAGAGTCCTGAAAAGTGATAACAATAACCAGATAACCCGAAAATATAAGGGGAATGTGTTACAATAGAGGTAATAGCATATGCTTCAACTATGCTCAATACCATGCCTGATAAAAAAAGATAATTGATAAAATCAGCACTTGGGTGAAATTAATGAGGAAAAGCAATGGGAATTTTTGATTTTTTTAAAAAGACAGAAGCACAGAAGACAACAGAAGAAACCAAAGGAGATGCTTGTCTAGGAGTTTTGGGGTTCTTTCCAATGAAAGAAAAGAGGGAATTACTGATTGCTGCGACTTTGGAAGGGAGTTTGACAGTTGGTGATCGTCTTCAGTTTTGCAATCCTGATCAAGGTATGGATACTCTTGAAACTGTAGTTGTAAAAAAACTTACTTGCCAAAACAAAGATGTGAATTCCCTTAGCGATGAGGAGTTAGTTTATCTAGAAATCGATATGCTTCCCTCTCTAGCTAAGTTAAAAAAGGGAAGTGTGCTCTATAGTCCTGGTGTAGATGAAAAAAAGCGTTTATCTAGCTATGCTTATGCTCTCTATCGAGCTTTTGTGACTATTCAAGAAGGTAAAGTAAGCGATGAGGACTATCAGAACCTTAGTCTTGATGATAGTATCGAAATTTTACAGGCTTTTTTATGGGATTGTCGTCAAAAACCAAAAAGTGAAGAGAGCAATCAAGAAAATACTCGTAAGTCAGAGCGTCTAGCAGAAATTGTCAAGGACAAGTTGCTAGAAGCAGATTCGATTTATGCAGTTTATTCAGAAAATACTGGGGAACCTTATCTTTTCTCAACTACATATGATAGAGGTGACGAAGGCTATCTATGCACTGACCCGATGATTATGCTATTTACCCCTCGTTGGTATCATCAGTATAAGGAAACAATTGAAAACCAATTAAAAGTGGTAAAACGGATTGAAAATACGGAAGATAAAAAAGGAATTGAGAATTTTCTTGGAACAGCCTTTTACTTGAATGGTGCTTTAGGAGCATTCTTTAATACCAAAGAAGTTAGTATAAGTTCTTCTATTTTAGTTCAAAAACCAGATTTTTCAGGCTTGCCAGAGATACAAGTTCCTGTTATGAACCCTGATATTGTGAGATGGATGCTTTTGATGGGACAGATGGATAGACCGACTACAGAAGAGGAAGAATTAATTTATAAACTCTATTATAAGTTCTTTTCAATGGCAATGCCAAAAGCTAAATTCCTTCTTCCTATAAATGCATCATCAGGATTTCCTGAACCTAGTCAGGAAAGTAATGCTCATGTTTTAGAAGAATCTGCTACATTTAATCTTCCGACTAGAGAAGGAAAAAATGGACGAAATTCGGTTTCAGTTTTTACGGATTGGAAACGTTTGCGAATGGTTTTCGATGAAAATTGGAGCGCTATGATTGAAAACGCTGGAGGCATGATTGAAATCTTTGACTATGCCATTAACCAGACTGAGTATTATAAAGCGGGTGTTTATGTCAGTGACAAAGCGTTTAAAGAAATGCAACAGTTCAGTGAGGAACTAGAAGGAAGAGCTAAAGGTTGATCAAGGGATGAAAATAATCGTTGATAGAGAGTCTATCTGTATGGGTGATGATGTTCTGCCTCACAAGGTAGAACTTGAAGTTCCTGAGGACATAACAGTAGAGGAATTTTGTGATTTTCTTCAAAAGGACAGATATTTGCCTAGATTGGATACAGAGTGGCTTCTCCGACATGGTGGGCAGACAATAACAAGCTATCATACAGAAACAAAAGAACTGACGAATCCCAATATCTATTTAAAAGACCTGATTCATCAGACTTCTAGAGGAAACGAATTTGTTTGGATATATCGCCGTTCCTATTAGAAAAGAGAATAAATGATTTTCTTAAAAGATAATGAATGAAAATTAGAACAATATGCATTGATTTTTTGACAACAAGAGGCAATCTAAACAGTTGGCCCTGTTTGGAGTGACTTTGACGGAAGACAAAGCCTTCATAAAAATGGTGAAAGGAAACGATATGGCAAATAGAAGCTATATTTATTTAAAAAACGGGAAAGACGTACGTATTTTAACAGAGGGAGTTTACACCATTCCTTATTTTTGGCAATTATTTTGGGATGAAAAAGATGTGCGAATGCCTAATATTCTATGGAAAAAATTTAATATCTTACTTCCTATTGAAAAATTTCAGAAAAAGGCCACCCAAAACCGCTCCTTTTTAGAAAAGAACGCTCCTCAGACCTTGCAACTATATGATGATTTTGTTCGCTATATTCTTGCAAATGTCAAAGCAGGTGACATGCTAGGATTTGATGTTTTAGAAGTTGCTGATATGGATGGATTGACTACAGCTTCGCGTAAGCTTATAAAAAATATCCGAGCCATTCAGGAAAATCAACCCCAAGAATTGGATTTTTCTTTAACAGAAAAGAACGTAATTTGGTCTGCTATGGGATTTCCTGATTATTATGCCTCAAAATTATTGCCAGAAGATAATATTCTAGACTCGGTTGCATACCAAGATGAGTTGAAGAAAATGCAAGGCCCAAAAGATAATCAAGAACAAGACCAAGAAGATAATCAAGAACAAGACCAAGAAAATAATCAAGAACAAGACCAAGAAGAAAAACAAGCACAAGGTCAAGAAGAGAATCAAAAACAAGAGCAATATCAAGAAGACGATCAAGCGCAAGGCCAAGAGAATAAACAAGCACCACGCAAAGAAGATGAGCAAGTGTTCGATGAGACCGGTGCCGAATCTAAAGATGACGAGTACCATATTCCTTTGAGATTTTGGTTTCTCTTGGTGTTGGTAATTGTTTGGGTTTATAGATTGTTTTTAGCTAACAAATAGAAAAGAGAATAGATGAGAATTGCAGATTATAGCGTGACTAAGGCAGTGCTGGAGCGTCACGGCTTTACCTTTAAAAAGTCCTTCGGGCAAAATTTCTTGACGGATACCAATATCCTTCAAAAAATCGTGGATACGGCTGAAATTGATGACCAGGTTAATGTTATCGAAATCGGGCCAGGTATTGGTGCTTTGACGGAGTTTTTGGCTGAGCGTGCGGCTCAAGTCATGGCCTTTGAGATTGACCACCGTTTAGTACCAATCCTAGCAGATACTTTACGTGATTTTGACAATGTTACTGTAGTCAATGAGGACATTCTTAAGGTCGATTTGGCGCAACATATCCAGAATTTCAAAAATCCTGAATTGCCGATTAAAGTAGTAGCCAACTTGCCTTACTACATTACGACGCCTATTCTCATGCACTTGATCGAGAGTGGCATTCCTTTTAGCGAGTTTGTCGTCATGATGCAAAAAGAAGTGGCGGACCGTATCTCCGCACAGCCAAATACTAAGGCTTACGGTAGTTTGTCGATTGCGGTGCAATATTATATGACTGCTAAGGTTGCCTTCATCGTGCCTCGTACGGTCTTTGTGCCAGCCCCAAACGTGGACTCAGCCATTTTAAAAATGGTGCGTCGTCCAGAGCCTGCTGTAGCAGTGAAAGATGAGAACTTCTTCTTTAAGGTTTCCAAGGCTAGTTTCGCCCATCGTCGCAAGACCTTATGGAACAACTTAACAGGCTACTTTGGCAAAACTGATGAAGTCAAGGATAAGCTGACCAAGGCTTTGGACCAAGCAGGTTTGTCACCATCTGTGCGTGGAGAAGCACTTAGCTTGGAAGAATTTGCTAGCCTTTCAGATGCGCTCAAAGGACAAGGACTCTAAGATGCAGGGACAAATCATTAAAGCCTTGGCAGGATTCTACTATGTGGAGAGTGAGGACCAGGTCTATCAAACACGCGCGCGTGGGAATTTTCGTAAAAAAGGCCACACGCCCTATGTTGGGGATTGGGTAGACTTTTCTGCGGAGGAAAATTCAGAAGGTTATATTCTCAAGATTCACGAACGGAAAAACAGTCTCGTCCGTCCTCCTATTGTCAATATTGACCAAGCCGTGGTGATCATGTCCGCCAAGGAACCTGACTTCAACAGCAACTTGTTGGATCGTTTCTTGGTTCTTTTGGAACACAAGGGAATCCATCCCATCGTCTATATTTCCAAAATGGACTTGCTGGAAGATAGAGGAGAACTGGATTTTTACCAGCAGACTTACGGTGCCATTGGTTACGACTTTGTGACTAGTAAAGAAGAACTTTTGCCTTTGTTGACAGGAAAAGTGACGGTCTTTATGGGACAGACAGGTGTTGGAAAATCAACCCTCCTCAATAAAATCGCACCGGACCTCAATCTTGAAACAGGAGAAATTTCAGACAGTCTAGGTCGTGGTCGCCATACTACTCGAGCTGTTAGTTTTTACAACCTCAATGGGGGTAAAATCGCGGACACACCAGGCTTTTCATCACTGGATTATGAAGTGTCAACGGCTGAAGACCTCAATCAGGCCTTTCCAGAGATTGCCAGTGTTAGTCGAGACTGCAAGTTCCGTACTTGTACCCATACCCATGAGCCGTCCTGTGCGGTTAAGCCGGCTGTTGAAGAAGGAATCATTGCATCCTTCCGTTTTGATAACTACCTGCAATTTCTCAGTGAGATTGAAAATCGCAGAGAAACCTATAAAAAAGTCAGTAAAAAAATTCCAAAATAAGGAGAAACCTATGTCTCAATACAAGATTGCTCCGTCAATTCTGGCAGCAGATTATGCCAACTTTGAACGTGAAATCAGACGCCTAGAAGCAACTGGTGCAGAATATGCCCATATCGATATTATGGATGGTCACTTTGTACCGCAAATCAGTTTTGGTGCAGGTGTGGTCGAAGCTCTTCGTCCTCATAGCAAGATGGTCTTTGACTGCCACTTGATGGTAGCTAATCCAGAGCATCATCTAGAAGACTTTGCGCGTGCAGGAGCGGATATCATCAGTATCCATGTAGAAGCAACGCCTCATATCCATGGCGCCCTCCAAAAAATTCGCTCTCTCGGTGTTAAACCTTCGGTTGTTATCAATCCTGGGACACCTGTCGAGGCGATCAAGCACGTCCTTCACCTAGTTGACCAAGTCTTAGTCATGACAGTGAACCCTGGATTTGGCGGTCAAGCCTTTCTGCCTGAAACCATGGACAAGGTTCGTGAGTTGGTTGCCCTTCGTGAGGAAAAAGGTTTGAACTTTGAGATCGAAGTCGATGGTGGTATTGATGACCAGACCATTGCTCAGGCCAAAGAAGCTGGAGCAACCGTTTTTGTAGCAGGGTCTTATGTCTTTAAGGGAGATGTCAATGAACGAGTGCAAACTCTCAGAAAACAATTGGACTAGGGTTGCCGTTTTTGCCGGCGGAGATCGCGGTCATTATCGGACGGATTTTGATTGCTTTGTCGGTGTGGATCGAGGCTCGCTCTGGGTCTTGGAAGAAGACCTTCCTCTCACTCTAGCAGTTGGAGATTTTGATTCGGTGACTGCAGACGAACGTCAGATGATTCAAAAACGTGCCCAACATTTTGTTCAAGCCCAGCCAGAAAAAGATGATACAGATCTGGAATTGGCTCTCTTAACCATCTTTGAGCAACATTCTCAGGCTCAGGTGACTATTTTTGGGGCTTTGGGTGGTCGTATTGATCATATGCTGGCTAATGTCTTCCTGCCTAGCAATCCCAAGTTGGCCCCCTATATGCGCCAGATAGCGATTGAGGATGGGCAAAATGTGATTGCCTATTGTCCAGAAGGAACCAGTCAGCTAGAGCCCCGTTCAGACTACGATTATCTAGCCTTTATGCCTGTTCGGGATAGCCAGCTGACTATTCTTGGTGCCAAGTACGAATTGACAGAGGAGAATTTTTTCTTTAAAAAAGTGTACGCTTCTAACGAATATATAGATAGGGAAGTTTCGGTGACTTGCCCTGATAGCTATGTGGTTGTCTTGCATAGCAAGGACAGGAGGTAGGATGGAGACTGTATTACTATTATTATTATTATTAATTGCCAACCTAGCTGGGCTCTTTCTCATTTGGCAAAGGCAGGATAAGCAAGACAAGTACCTAGCCAAGAGCTTGGAGGATCAGGCAGACAATCTTTCAGACCAACTGGATTATCGCTTTGAACAAGCTAGGCAAGCCAGTCAGCTGGATCAAAAAGACTTGGAAGTGGCTGTCAGCGACCGTTTGCAGGAAGTGCGAATCGAATTGCACCAAGGCTTGACTCAAGTCCGTCAAGAAATGACAGATAATCTCCTTCAAACCAGAGATAAGACCGACCAACGCCTTCAAGCCCTGCAGGAGTCCAATGAGCAACGTTTGGAACAAATGCGTCAAACTGTCGAGGAAAAGTTAGAAAAGACCTTGCAGACGCGCTTGCAGGCTTCCTTCGAGACAGTTTCCAAGCAACTGGAGTCTGTCAATCGAGGTTTGGGAGAAATGCAGACAGTTGCCCGTGATGTCGGAGCTCTTAACAAGGTTCTCTCTGGAACCAAGACGCGAGGAATTCTGGGCGAATTGCAACTGGGGCAAATCATCGAAGACATCATGACACCAGCCCAGTACGAACGAGAATTCGCAACTGTTGAAAACTCTAGCGAGCGAGTAGAGTACGCCATCAAGTTACCTGGCCAAGGCGACCAGGAATACGTCTATCTACCAATTGACTCTAAGTTTCCACTGGCGGATTACTACCGCTTGGAAGAAGCCTATGAAGCAGGCGATAAGGACGAGATCGAACGCTGTCGCAAGTCACTCCTAGCAAGCGTCAAGCGCTTTGCCAAGGATATCAAGAGCAAGTACATAGCGCCACCTCGGACGACCAATTTTGGAGTCTTGTTTGTTCCGACAGAAGGTCTTTATTCAGAAATCGTCCGCAATCCGGTCTTCTTTGATGATTTGAGACGGGAGGAGCAGATTATTGTCGCTGGTCCAAGTACCCTATCAGCCCTGCTTAACTCTCTATCAGTTGGCTTCAAGACTCTCAATATCCAAAAGAGTGCCGACCATATCAGCAAGACTCTTGCCAGCGTCAAGACCGAGTTTGGCAAGTTCGGAGGCATTCTGGTCAAGGCACAAAAGCATCTCCAACATGCCTCTGGCAATATTGATGAATTATTAAACCGTCGTACTACAGCTATCGAGCGGACGCTCCGTCACATTGAGTTATCAGAAAGTGAGCCTGCGCTTGATTTACTCCATTTCCAAGAAGATGAGGAAGAATATGAAGATTAGTCACATGAAAAAAGATGAGCTGTTTGAAGGTTTTTACCTGATTAAGTCAGCTGACCTGAGACAGACACGAGCTGGGAAAAACTACCTAGCCTTTACCTTCCAAGACGATAGTGGCGAGATTGAAGGGAAACTCTGGGATGCCCAACCTCATAACGTTGAGGCCTTTACCGCAGGGAAAGTAGTCCACATGCAGGGACGTCGAGAAGTTTATAACAACACTCCTCAAGTCAATCAAATTACTCTCCGCTTGCCTCAGCCTGGCGAACCCAATGATCCAGCTGACTTCAAGGTCAAGTCACCAGTCGATATCAAGGAAATTCGTGACTACATGTCGCAAATGATTTTCAAGATTGAAAATCCTGTCTGGCAACGTATCGTTCGCAGTCTCTACACCAAATATGATAAGGAATTCTACTCCTATCCAGCTGCCAAGACCAACCACCATGCCTTTGAAACGGGTTTGGCTTTTCACACGGCAACCATGGTGCGCTTGGCAGATGCCATTAGCGATATCTATCCTCAGCTCAATAAGAGCCTCCTCTATGCCGGGATTATGTTGCACGACTTGGCCAAGGTTATTGAGTTGACGGGACCAGACCAGACGGAGTACACAGTGCGAGGCAATCTTCTTGGTCATATCGCTCTGATTGATAGCGAAATTACCAAGACTGTCATGGAACTAGGCATCGATGATACTAGAGAAGAAGTGGTGCTACTGCGCCATGTCATCCTCAGTCACCATGGCTTACTGGAGTATGGAAGTCCAGTCCGTCCACGCATTATGGAGGCAGAAATTATCCATATGATTGACAATCTAGATGCCAGCATGATGATGATGTCAACAGCTCTAGCTTTGGTGGACAAAGGAGAAATGACCAATAAAATCTTTGCTATGGACAATCGTTCCTTCTATAAACCAGATTTAGATTAATAATTTAAGAAAAACGAGCATTTTTTACGCAATAATGTTCGTTTTTTTATGTGAATGTGGTATAATGGATAAAATATCAAAATTAAATGGAATGGTAAATAAAAATGAAATTAAGAAGAAGTGATCGGATGGTTGTCATTTCCAACTATTTGATTAATAATCCATACAAACTAACCAGTCTCAATACCTTTGCAGAAAAGTACGAATCTGCTAAATCATCGATTTCAGAGGACATCGTGATTATCAAGCGTGCCTTTGAGGAAATCGAAATCGGTCATATTCAGACTGTGACTGGAGCAGGTGGTGGCGTTATCTTTACGCCATCAATCTCGAGTCATGAAGCCAAAGAAATGATCGCAGACTTGCGTGACAAACTTTCAGAAAGCGACCGTATCTTGCCAGGTGGCTACATCTACCTATCTGATTTGCTCAGTACACCTGCCATTTTGAAAAATATTGGGCGCATCATTGCCAAGAGCTTTATGGACCAAAAAATCGATGCTGTTATGACAGTAGCAACAAAAGGTGTGCCACTCGCAAATGCAGTTGCCAACGTCCTCAATGTTCCATTTGTCATTGTGCGCCGTGACTTGAAAATTACCGAAGGTTCAACGGTCAGCGTCAACTATGTTTCAGGTTCAAGTGGCGACCGTATTGAGAAAATGTTCCTTTCAAAACGCAGTCTCAAGGCAGGCAGTCGTGTCTTGATTGTGGATGATTTCTTGAAAGGCGGAGGAACTGTCAACGGGATGATCAGTCTCTTGCGTGAGTTCGATTCTGAACTAGCTGGTGTAGCAGTCTTTGCAGACAATGCCCAAGAAGAACGTGAAAAGCAGTTCGATTACAAGTCACTCTTGAAGGTTACCAATATTGATGTTAAGAACCAATCCATCGATGTTGAGATTGGAAATATCTTTGACGAAGACAAATAAGAGATAGAACTAAAGGTTGGAACGATTGTCCCAGCCTTTCTTTGCAAACAGAATAGAAGGATGCTTATGAAAACACCATTTATCAGCCGTGAAGATTTAGAAACAATTGTTGCAGAGTTCCCGACTCCCTTTCACTTATATGACGAGAAGGGGATTCGTGAAAAAGCAAGAGCCGTCAACCAGGCCTTTTCTTGGAATAAGGGATTCAAAGAATATTTTGCAGTTAAGGCTACTCCAACTCCAGCCATCTTGAAAATCCTCCAAGAGGAAGGTTGTGGTGTGGACTGTTCTAGTTATGTAGAGCTCTTGATGAGCCACAAACTGGATTTCCCCGGTTCTGAGATCATGTTCTCTTCAAACAATACGCCAGACCAAGAGTACGCTTATGCGCGTGAATTGGGCGCAACCATTAACTTGGATGCCTTTGAAGACATTGAACATCTGGAGCGAGTGGCAGGCATTCCAGAAACCATCTCTTGTCGTTACAATCCTGGAGGCGTTTTTGAGCTAGGAACAGACATCATGGACAATCCTGGGGAGGCCAAGTTTGGGATGACCAAGGACCAGCTTTTTGAAGCCTTTGCCATCTTGAAAGAAAAAGGAGCCAAGACATTTGGGATTCACTCTTTCCTAGCATCCAATACCGTGACTCATCTCTACTACCCAGAGTTGGCGCGTCAGCTTTTTGAATTGGCTGTTGAAATCAAGGAAAAGTTGGGTATTTCGCTAGACTTTATCAATCTTTCCGGCGGTATTGGTGTCAACTATCACCCAGACCAGGAGCCAAATGACATCGCTGTGATTGGTGAAGGAGTGCGTAAGGTTTATGAAGAAGTTCTTACACCAGCAGGACTTGGTCAGGTTAAGATTTTCACCGAATTGGGCCGCTTTATGTTAGCCCCTCACGGAGCTCTCGTCACAAGAGTCACTCATAAGAAAAAAACCTATCGTACCTATCTGGGTGTGGATGCATCAGCAGTCAACCTCATGCGTCCAGCCATGTATGGAGCCTACCACCATATCACCAATCTGACCCATCCAGATGGACCTATTGAGGTGGTAGATGTGGTTGGTTCACTCTGTGAAAACAATGATAAATTTGCAGTGAATCGCGAGCTACCTCATACAGAAATCGGTGATTTGCTAGTGATTCATGATACAGGTGCACATGGATTCTCCATGGGTTACCAGTACAATGCCAAACTACGCTCGGCAGAAATCCTCTATACCGAAGAAGGAAAAGCCCGCCAAATCCGCCGTGCAGAGCGCCCTGAGGACTATTTTGCAACCTTGTATGGTTTTGATTTTGAATCGGATCAGTAAAAGAAATTGAAAATGAAAGTGAAAAACAGATTGCTTTCTAAAAAATAGACAAAAAAACCTTGTTTTTCACCTTACTCATGATATAATAAAACTATAAAACGGTTTCAAGGAAGGTGACGATATGTCTGAAGAAACAATTGACTATGGACAAGTGACAGGAATGGTGCATTCGACAGAGAGTTTTGGGGCGGTAGATGGCCCTGGGATTCGTTTCATTGTCTTTTTGCAGGGCTGTCACATGCGTTGCCAATACTGTCATAACCCCGACACATGGGCTATGGAGACCAATAAATCACGCGAACGGACAGTAGACGATGTCTTGACAGAAGCCCTTCGCTACCGTGGCTTCTGGGGAGACAAGGGAGGAATCACTGTTAGTGGAGGAGAAGCTCTCTTACAGATTGATTTCCTAATTGCTCTCTTTACCAAGGCTAAGGAAAAAGGAATCCACTGTACCTTGGATACCTGTGCCCTTCCGTTCCGTAACAAACCACGTTATCTCGAAAAGTTTAATAAACTCATGGCGGTGACAGACTTGGTTCTCCTGGATATCAAGGAAATCAACGAAGAACAGCACAAGATTGTCACAAGCCAAACCAATAAAAACATCTTGGCCTGTGCCCAGTACCTATCAGATATCGGGAAGCCTGTTTGGATTCGCCACGTTCTCGTACCAGGATTGACAGACCGTGATGAAGATTTGATTGAACTTGGGAAGTTCGTAAAAACCCTCAAAAACGTTGACAAGTTTGAAATCCTACCTTATCATACGATGGGAGAATTCAAGTGGCGTGAACTTGGGATTCCTTATTCGCTTGAAGGGGTCAAACCTCCAACAGCAGACCGTGTCAAGAATGCCAAGGAATTGATGGATACAGAAAGTTACCAAGATTACATGAAACGTGTTCATGGATAAAAAAGAAGCCTGATGGAGACATCGGGCTTTTGTGATGCAAAAAGACTTAGCCTCTCAGCTAAGCCTTTTTCTTATTTTCTAGAATGTTGTTTACCAGCATTGCGTTTTTTATGTTTCTTATTGGTCATGATCGCAGTTGCTTGGTTTGGAGTGACATCTTTGCGTCCGCCTCCAGTTGAAAATGAACTTGCTTTTGGGGGATTTTTGGCAAATTCTTCACGAACTTTTTTGCGGAGTTTTGGACGGACAACATAGTTAACGATGAACTGTTGGAGAATCATCATGAAACCACCGACAACCCAGTAAAGCGTCACACTGGCTGGTGAGAAGAAGGAGAAGACGACAATCATGAGAGGGCTCATGTAGATCATTTTCTTAAGTTGTTCTCTTTGCATCTCGTCTTCTACTCCATGAAGTGAGAGAAGTGATTGGAGGTAGTAGAGGATACCAGCGAAAGCGACAAGGAGCAGACTTGGTGAACCAAGATCGATACCCAAGAAGGTAGAGCTAGCTACTCCATCAGTGTATTGGGCTGCAAAGTAGATAGCAGAGAAGAAAGGCATTTGAATGAGGATAGGGAAACATCCTACTCCACCGAACATGCTAATACCGTGTTCTTTCTGAGCAGCAAAGAGAGCTTGTTGAGCCTCAAGTTTTTCTTCCTGAGTTGTTGCTTCTTTGAGACGTGTTTGGTGTGGTTCGAGTACGTGTTTGAGGGCATTCATCTTTTCAGAGTGAAGTGTCGCCTTCCATGATTGGTAGATACCAAGTGGCAAGATAATCAAGCGCACGATAATGGTTACGATAATGATAGCGACCCCGAAGCCTAGTCCTTTATCAGTAGCGAAGTACTTGATAGCTTCTCCCATCGGAGCACCCAAGAAATCCCAAACGGGACCAACTGGCTTACCTGTTGCTTTGTCTACTTGGACACAGCCTGTCAAGACGAGTAGCATAGCCACTCCCATAGCAGAGAGGGCAAAACGTTTAATAGATTTCAATGTTTTCATTCCTTCTTTAAAAATTATACCTTTCTATTCTACTGTTTTTTTGTAAAATATACAATAGTTCTGGAGACCTAATTTGCAACTTTGAAGTCTGAATAGGATGAAAAGTTGCTCATCTGCACATCCAGATAGGTGACTTTTGAAAAGGGCGTTGGGCCTTTACGGATTTCTTGGATAAATTTTGCCATAGTGGCAGAAGACTCTGCCTGAGCGAGAATTTCCACTGTGCCGTCGTCGTTATTCCATACACGACCAGTGATGCCACCGATTTCAAGCGCTAGAGTAACCACACCCCAACGAAAACCAACACCCTGTACCCTGCCTTGGGCAATCATTCTAACCTTTTGCATACTAAACCCCTTTGATTGTGTTATAATATTTCTATGACTATTATAACCTCAAAAGCCAATTCAGTGGTAAAAAATGCCAAGAAATTGCATCAAAAAAAATATCGAAAGTCTGCCTATTTGATTGAAGGTTGGCACTTATTTGAAGAAGCTGTTCAAGCTGGAGTGAGGATTGAGAAGATTTTTGCTCTGGAAAGTTACCAAGATCAGTTAGCTGCTTTTCCTCAAACGGTCTGGGTTTCAGAGGAGATTTTGCGAGATTTAGCCGATACGCAAACCCCTCAAGGCATTGTCGCTGTTCTTCAAAAAGAAGAAGTGGGTCTGCCTGATTTTAGTCAAGGTAAGTTTCTATTTTTAGAAGATGTCCAAGATCCTGGTAATGTGGGTACCATGATTCGGACTGCGGACGCTGCAGGTTTTACAGGGGTCATTGTTTCAGACAAGTCAGCAGATTTATACAGTCTCAAGACCTTACGTTCCATGCAAGGAGGTCATTTTCACTTGCCCATCTATCGGATGACTCCTGCTGACTTTGTAGAAGAGGCAAAGAAGAGCAATTTGCCCATTCTAGCAACGACCTTATCCAAAGAATCCAAGGACTATCGTGAGCTTTCTCCTTTAGAAAACTTTGCTTTAGTCATGGGAAATGAAGGACAGGGGATTA
Source organism: Streptococcus sp. GP0011 (assembly GCF_030546305.1). GTDB lineage: Bacteria > Bacillota > Bacilli > Lactobacillales > Streptococcaceae > Streptococcus. Next base: position 49,567 of record NZ_JAUONR010000008.1, read on the forward strand.
GTTCTATCATGGCTGAGAGTGCTGATCAGCTGGTTCACATTGGCATGAAAGGCCGAGCAGAAAGTCTCAATGTGGCAGTTGCAGCAGGCGTTTTGATGTTTTTTTTCAGCTAATTTATAAAATCTTTGTTATAATCAAGACATATTTATAGAAAAAGGAGAATCGGAATGAATCAAACAATTATTCAAGAACGTTCAGGTCTTAATCAATTTTACGCTAAGGTTTATGCTTTTGTGGGACTTGGGATTGGTCTATCAGCTCTCGTGTCAGCTTTGATGTTGACAGTTTTTCAGTCTCAATTGATCTACTTTTTGATGCATGGTCGTCTCTGGTTGATGATTGCAACTTTTGCAGAACTTGCTCTAGTCTTTGTTGCAAGTAGCATGGCTGCAAAAAATAGCCCAGCAGCTCTCCCAGTATTTTTAGTTTATTCTGTTTTAAATGGCTTTACGCTCAGCTTTGTCGTAGCCTTCTATACACCTGGGACCGTCTTATCAGCCTTTGTATCCAGTGCCCTTCTCTTCTTTGTCATGGCGGCAATCGGAATTTTCACTAAGAAAGACTTGAGTGGAATGGGACGAGCTTTGATGGCGGCGCTTGTTGGTCTCATCATTGCTATGGTTGTGAATCTATTTTTAGCCAATAGCTTCTTTGACTACATGATTAGTATTGCCATGGTCTTGGTCTTCTCAGGTTTGATTGCTTGGGATAACCAAAAGATTCGCTATGTTTATGAGCAGTCACGAGGACAAGTAGCGACAGGTTGGGTCATCTCAATGGCGCTCAGCATCTACCTAGACTTTATCAACCTCTTCCTTAGCATCTTACGTATCTTTGGTCGAAACGATTAATGAATGACAGAGTCAGTGTTCAAAAGAGCACTGACTTTTTCTTATTTACTCTTTTCTTTTCTTGGAAATAGGTGTATAATGCTTTTAACTAATTTTTGAGGAGCTGTTTATGAAGAAAAGTTTTATTCATCAACAAGAAGAAATTTCCTTTGTCAAAAACACTTTTACCCAGTATTTGAAAGATAAGTTAGAAGTTGTTGAAGTTCAAGGTCCTATCTTGAGCAAGGTCGGAGATGGGATGCAGGACAACCTGTCAGGTGTCGAAAATCCAGTATCTGTCAAGGTTTTGCAGATTCCAGATGAAACCTATGAAGTCGTTCACTCACTTGCCAAATGGAAACGCCACACCTTAGCTCGCTTTGGTTTTGGTGAAGGTGAAGGTCTGTTTGTTCATATGAAGGCCCTTCGTCCAGACGAAGATTCGCTCGATGCGACTCACTCTGTTTATGTGGACCAGTGGGATTGGGAGAAGGTTATCCCAAATGGTCAACGCAATATCGCCTATCTTAAAGAAACAGTTGAAAAGATTTACAAGGCTATTCGTCTGACAGAGCTAGCAGTAGAAGCCCGCTATGATATCGAATCCATCTTGCCAAAACAAATCACCTTTATCCATACAGAAGAGTTGGTAGAACGTTACCCAGACTTGACACCAAAAGAGCGTGAAAATGCGATCTGTAAAGAGTTTGGTGCAGTCTTCTTGATTGGTATCGGTGGCGAGTTGCCTGATGGCAAACCTCATGACGGCCGCGCACCTGACTACGATGACTGGACAACAGAGTCTGAAAATGGCTACAAGGGGTTGAATGGCGATATTCTCGTTTGGAACGAATCTCTTGGTTGTGCCTTTGAACTTTCATCAATGGGGATTCGGGTAGATGAGGATACCCTTCGTCGCCAAGTGGCTCTTACAGGAGACGAAGATCGTCTTGAGCTGGAATGGCATAAAGCTCTGCTTAACGGCCTTTTCCCACTGACAATTGGTGGAGGTATCGGACAGTCTCGGATGGCCATGTTCCTTCTTCGTAAGAAACACATCGGAGAGGTTCAGACCAGTGTTTGGCCTCAAGAAGTTCGCGATACTTACGAAAATATTTTGTAGAGAATCGAACCGCAAGGTTCGGTTTTCTTTCTCTTTTTGCCTATAATTTGGTATAATAAACGGTATGAAAATCGTATCAGGAATCTACGGAGGGCGTCCCCTCAAGACGCTAGAAGGCAAGACGACGAGGCCGACATCAGATAAGGTGCGTGGAGCTATCTTTAACATGATAGGTCCCTATTTTGAGGGTGGTCGTGTCTTGGATCTCTATGCTGGCAGTGGCGGTCTGTCTATTGAAGCTGTGTCAAGAGGGATGTCCAGTGCTGTCTTAGTGGAACGGGATCGAAAGGCACAAGCTATCATCGCTGAAAATATCCAAATGACCAAGGAAGTTTCCAAATTTCAGCTCTTAAAGATGGAGGCTGAACGGGCCTTGGAGCAAGTGAAAGGTCCCTTTGACCTGGTCTTTTTGGACCCGCCCTATGCCAAGGAACAAATCGTTGCAGATATCGAAAAAATGGCAGAAAGAAACCTTTTCTCCGAAGAGGTCATGGTTGTCTGCGAAACCGATAAGTCTGTGGAACTTCCAGAAGAAATCGCCTGCTTAGGCATCTGGAAGGAAAAAATATATGGGATTAGTAAGGTGACAGTCTATGTCAGATAAAATTGGATTATTTACAGGATCATTTGATCCGATGACAAATGGACATCTGGATATCATTGAACGTGCCAGCAAACTCTTTAATAAGCTCTATGTCGGGGTGTTCTACAATCCCCATAAACAAGGTTTTCTCCCTGTTGAAAATCGCAAACGAGCAGTCGAAAAATCTGTGGCGCATTTAGATAATGTAGAGGTCCTGGCTTCTCACGACCAATTAGTCGTCGATGTTGCAAGGAGACTGGGGGCCAAAACCCTTGTCCGTGGCTTGCGAAATGCCACCGACTTGCAATATGAGGCTAGTTTTGACTACTACAATCATCAACTGGCTCCAGAAATCGAAACCATTTACCTATATAGTCGCCCAGAGCATCTTTATATTAGCTCTTCGGCCGTGAGAGAACTTCTGAAGTTTGGTCAGGAGATTCAGCAATATGTCCCAAACAGTGTTGTGGAGGAATTAGAACATGAAGAAAAAAACTAGATGGCCCTTATATGTCATCCTAGCACTAGTATTGACTTTTTTAGCCTTTGTAGTACCTTTACCATACTACATAGAAGTTCCAGGTGGAGCGGAAGATATTCGTCGCGTTTTGAAAGTCAATGAAACAGAAGACACAGAAGCAGGAGCTTACCAGTTTGTAACAGTCGGCATTCGACACGCAACCCTGTCGCATCTTGTCTATGCTTGGTTAACACCTTTCACGGATATTAGAAGTGCCAAGGAGACTACGGGTGGCTCTACGGATGCGGAATTTATGCGGATCAATCAGTTCTACATGCAAACTTCTCAAAACATGGCCAAGTATCAAGGACTGAAGACGGCTGGAAAGGATATCGAACTCAAGTACCTGGGAGTTTATGTCTTAACTGTGACGGACAATTCAACTTTTAAGGGCATTCTGAACATTGCAGACACCGTGACGGCTGTTAATGACAAAACATTTGATAGTTCAAAAGACTTGGTCGACTATGTTAATTCTCAACAATTAGGGGATACGGTCAAGGTAACCTATGAAGAAGACGGAAAAGTCAAGTCTGCTGAAGGTAAAATTATCACTCTCGAAAACGGGAAAAACGGGATTGGGATTGGTTTGATTGACCGTACGGAAGTGACCAGTGATGTTCCCATTCGCTTTTCAACAGCTGGTATCGGCGGGCCAAGCGCCGGTCTCATGTTTAGCCTAGCTATTTACACCCAGATAGCAGATCCAGGACTTCGTAATGGTCGCGTCGTTGCGGGAACGGGAACCATTGATCGCGATGGAAATGTTGGCGACATCGGTGGAATTGACAAAAAAGTAGTTGCAGCCTCTCGTCAGGGAGCCAACATCTTTTTTGCTCCTGACAATCCAGTCACTGAGGAAGCAAAAAAAGCAGATCCCAATTCGAAAAGCAACTATGAAACAGCCCTAGAAGCTGCTAAAACGATCAAAACAGAGATGAAAATCGTTCCCGTTAAGACCTTGCAGGATGCGATTGATTACCTTAAAAACAATCCCTAATTCGTAGAAAAATTGAAAACTAGCGCGCAAGCGGATAAGATGGTATAATAGTCAAATGGTTCAATTATTATTCACTCTAAGTAGTCATATACTCTTTATTTATTTGAGTTTTTACCTTTTGAAGGATCTTGTGAGATGGGAAAAGGTTTTAAAAGTAACCGCTACTAACACAAAAAAGGTTCGTTTGTTGGTAGGCTTCTTTAGTATGGTAATGGGGTACATCTTGAGTTCATTCTTTATCAGTTTGTACCAACTGTGGCAAGAAGCGCTTAGAGGACTATTATAAAATCAAAAGTAAAGGAAGCAACTATGGAAAAAATTGTGGTTCAAGGCGGAGATAATCGTCTGGTCGGGAGTGTAACGATCGAGGGAGCAAAGAATGCAGTCTTACCTTTGTTGGCAGCGACTATTCTAGCAAGCAAGGGGAAGACAGTCTTGCAGAACGTCCCAATCTTGTCAGATGTTTTCACCATGAATCAAGTAGTTCGTGGTCTGAATGCCAAGGTGGACTTTGATGAGGAAGCTCATGTTGTCGAGGTTGATGCGACTGGTGATATCACGGAGGAAGCTCCATACAAGTATGTCAGCAAGATGCGCGCATCCATCGTTGTCTTGGGGCCAATCCTTGCTCGTGTAGGACATGCCAAAGTTTCTATGCCAGGGGGATGTACCATCGGGAGTCGTCCAATCGACCTCCACCTCAAAGGTTTGGAAGCTATGGGGGCAAAGATCACCCAGACAGCTGGTTACATCGAAGCTAAGGCAGAACGCCTGCATGGCGCTCATATCTACATGGACTTTCCTAGTGTTGGTGCAACACAAAACCTGATGATGGCAGCGACTCTAGCTGATGGTGTGACGGTCATTGAAAATGCTGCGCGTGAGCCGGAAATTGTTGACCTCGCTATTCTCCTTAATGAAATGGGAGCCAAGGTCAAGGGAGCTGGTACTGAAACAATCACAGTAACTGGTGTCGAGGAACTCCATGGTACGACTCACAGTGTCGTACAGGACCGTATCGAAGCCGGAACCTTTATGGTGGCTGCAGCTATGACAGGTGGGGATGTTCTCGTTCGTGATGCAGTCTGGGAACACAATCGCCCCTTAATCTCAAAACTACTTGAAATGGGTGTTGAAGTGACAGAGGAATCTGAGGGTATTCGTGTTCGTTCTCAACTTGAAAATCTCAAGGCTGTTCATGTAAAAACCTTGCCACATCCAGGATTTCCAACAGATATGCAGGCACAATTTACAGCTCTGATGACAGTCGCAAAAGGGGAATCCACCATGGTGGAAACGGTGTTTGAGAATCGCTTCCAACACTTGGAGGAAATGCGCCGTATGGGCTTGCATTCAGAGATTATCCGTGACACAGCTCGTATTGTAGGGGGGCAGGCTTTACAGGGGGCAGAAGTTTTATCAACGGACCTTCGCGCTAGTGCTGCTTTGATTTTGACAGGTTTGGTGGCGCAAGGAGAAACAGTTGTCGGTAAACTAGTCCACCTTGATAGAGGTTATTACCGCTTCCATGAGAAGCTAGCTCAGTTAGGAGCGAAGATTCAGCGAATCGAGGCAAATGATGAAGAAGAATAAAAACTTACGCTATGTACTCCGTCGTTTATTGCTGATTTTTATCGTACTATTGCTAGGCTTTCTGGCTTTAGGAATCGGCTTGATGGTAGGCTATGGAATCCTAGGAAAGGGACAGGATCCATGGGCTATCTTGTCTCCAGCAAAGTGGCAGGAATTGATTAGCAAATTTACAGGAAATTAGACTGGGAGACCAGTCTTTTTCTAAAGAAATAAGGAGAAAAATGGACAAAAAAACAAGACAAGCTCTGATAGGATTACTTCTATTCTTACTCTTGGCTGCTGGAAGCTACTACATCAAGCAGATGCAGTCAGTACCAAATAGCCCTAGAACCAAGGTTAGTCAGAAAAAACAAGCTTCAGAAGCACCCAGTCAGGAGCTAGCTGAAAGTGTCTTAACTGAGTCAATCAAAAATCAAATCAAGGGGGGGCTCGAGTGGAATGGAGCAGGGGCCTTCATTGTCAATGGCAATAAAACCAATCTAGATGCCAAGGTTTCTAGCAAACCCTATGCGGATAATAAGACAAAGATAGTTGGAAAAGAAACAGTCCCGACTGTTGCCAATGCCATCTTATCCAAAGCGACTCGGCAGTATAAGAACCGTGAAGAAACAGGCAACGGCTCAACCTCCTGGACGCCACCAGGATGGCATCAGGTCAAGAATCTAAAGGGAGCCTATACACACGCAGTAGATAGGGGGCACTTATTGGGTTATGCCTTGATAGGTGGGTTAGATGGCTTTGATGCTTCTACCAGCAATCCCAAGAACATTGCAGTTCAGACAGCTTGGGCCAACCAGGCTCAGGCTGAAGATTCGACAGGGCAGAACTACTATGAGAGTTTGGTCAGAAAAGCCTTGGACCAGAATAAGAGAGTCCGTTATCGGGTAACTCTCCACTATGCTACAAATGAGGACCTAGTTCCATCGGCTTCACAAATTGAAGCCAAGTCTTCGGATGGCGAATTGGAATTCAACGTCCTGATTCCAAATGTTCAAAAGGGAATCCAGCTTGATTACCAAACGGGTCAAGTAACAGTGACGGATTAGAAACAATAGATACAATAAAAAAACAGCTCCTTTGTCTTCTAGAGGCAGGGGAGTTGTTCTTTAAATGAAAAATAATGTGAATCCTGATCGATTTTATGATATAATGGAACACAAGATACTATTTTAGGAGAAGGACTATGGAAGACCCGAGCAGTCAGAATTTGTTGCTACAGTTTGTATTGTTATTTATCTTGACCTTGTTAAATGCTTTTTTCTCAGCCACTGAAATGGCGATGGTGTCACTAAACCGTTCCCGAGTGGAACAAAAGGCAGAAGAGGGAGACAAACGTTACATTCGTTTGTTAAAGGTACTTGAAAATCCTAACCACTTTTTATCAACAATTCAAGTTGGTATCACGTTAATTACCATCTTGTCAGGGGCTAGTTTAGCAGACACTCTAGGACGCGAAATCGCATCTTGGATAGGAAATAGTGAAACAGCTTACGCTATTGCAAGTTTTCTATCTTTAGCGTTTTTGACCTATATTTCTATTGTTTTTGGGGAACTCTATCCCAAGAGAATCGCTCTAAATCTGAAAGATACCTTGGCCATCCGAACCGCACCAGTCATTATTGGCTTGGGGAAAATTGTCAGTCCCTTTGTCTGGTTGTTATCTGCTTCAACCAATCTCTTGAGTCGTTTAACGCCAATGACCTTTGATGATGCGGATGAAAAAATGACTCGAGATGAAATTGAGTACATGTTGACCAAAAGTGAGGAAACTTTGGATGCAGACGAAATCGAGATGTTACAAGGGATCTTCTCTCTAGATGAGCTGATGGCGAGAGAAGTCATGGTTCCTCGGACAGATGCCTTTATGGTGGATATTCAGGATGATAGTCAAACCATTATCCAAAGTATTCTAAAGCAAAATTTCTCACGTATCCCTGTTTATGATGGGGATAAGGACAATGTGATTGGTTTGATTCATACCAAGCGTTTGCTAAACGCTGCCTATGCAGATGGCTTTGAAAATATTGTCTGGAAGAAGATCTTACAAGATCCACTCTTTGTTCCTGAAACTATTTTTGTGGATGACTTGCTAAAAGAATTGCGAAATACCCAAAGACAAATGGCCATTTTGCTCGATGAATATGGTGGTATGGCTGGTTTGGTAACTCTGGAAGATCTTTTAGAAGAGATTGTCGGTGAGATTGATGACGAGACCGATAGGGCAGAAATCGAAGTCCATCAAATCGGTGAGGACACCTATATTGCACAGGGAACCATGAATCTTAACGACTTCAATAACTACTTTGGTGTCGAACTAGAAAGCGATGATGTGGATACCATCGCCGGTTATTATTTGACGGGTGTTGGAACGATTCCAACAACTGAGAAAATCAGTTATGAACTGGTCAGTCAAAACAAACAAATTGTCCTGACCAATGATAAGGTGAAAAATGGACGTGTTACCAAGGTAAAAGTTCAAATCACAGAACTAGAACCTGAAGAAGAAACAGAATAAAGCAGTGACTTGAGTCACTGCTTTATATTTCCCCAAATCCGCCCCAAAAGTTTTTCGAAGTTATCCGTATTTATCTGAAGAAAAAATAAAAAAAGCCCGTTTTTCGGGCTTTTCATTCGGTTAATTCCTGTTAATTCAGGTACTGAAAGGCGGTAGACGGATTTGAACCGACGATCAAGCTTTTGCAGAGCCGTGCCTTACCACTTGGCTATACCGCCTCAACGTTTATTATTATACCTTGAAAATCATTTCCCGTCAATAGTTTCTTATTCTAAAATCCAATTTAAGAAAACAGATGATGATCGAAGAAGTGAGAAAAAGCTTTTAAAAATCCTCTTCTGAAGAAGATCAGACTAGAAAGTATTTCTTGCAGAAACAAACAAAGAATGCAAGAATTTTGACAAATAGAAGTTTTTTGAGGAAATGCGCCTAAATATTCTGAAAATTCGTTTACTTTTTAAAAAATATATGTTATAATTTCCAATAAGCCTAAATTTTTCAAGAGGAGTTAAAAACATGAAAAAAAGTAGAGTATTTGTTGCAGCAGGTGTTGCTTTATTAGCAGCAGGAGTACTAGCTGCTTGCGGTTCTTCAAAATCATCTGATTCAACAGCGCCAAAAAATTATGGTTATGTTTATACAGCTGACCCAGAAACGTTGGATTACCTCATTTCAGGGAAACAAAGTACTAAGGTCGCCACTTCAAATGGTATCGACGGTCTTTTCACAAACGACAAGTATGGGAATTTAGTTCCTGCAGTTGCAGAAGACTGGTCCGTTTCAAAAGATGGTTTGACTTATACCTACAAGATTCGTAAAGGTGTCAAATGGATGACATCTGATGGCGAAGAGTATGCTGAAGTAACAGCCAAAGACTTTGTAAATGGTTTGAAACACGCAGCTGACAATAAATCAGCAGCTAAGTATCTAGCAGAAGATTCAGTTAAAGGTCTAGCTGACTATATAGCTGGAAACAATAAAGATTTTGCTTCAGTCGGTGTAAAAGCAGTTGATGATTATACCCTTGAATACACTTTGAACAAACCAGAACCATACTGGAACTCTAAGCTGGCCTACTCAATCTTCTGGCCATTGAACGAAGAATTTGAAAAATCAAAAGGATCTGATTTTGGTAAAGCGACTGACCCTACATCATTGCTTTACAATGGACCATTCTTGCTGAGAGGTTTGACTGCTAAGTCATCTATCGAATTTGTGAAGAATGAAAACTATTGGGACAAAGACAATGTTCATCTTGATAAAGTAACACTTGCTTACTATGATGGTTCTGATCAAGAATCAATTGAACGTAACTTTACAAGTGGAGCTTATAGCTATGCTCGCCTTTTCCCTACAAGTTCGAACTACTCTAAAGTTGAAGAGACCTACAAGGACAATATCTACTACAATCCATCAGGACCTGGTATCGGTGGTTTGGGTGTGAACATTGACCGTCAAGGATACAAATACACTTCTAAGACAACTGATGAAGAGAAGACTTCTACTAAGAAAGCCCTTCTTAACAAGGACTTCCGTCAGGCTTTGAACTTTGCCTTTGACCGTACTTCGTACTCAGCACAAATTAATGGTAAGGAAGGCGCTCCTCTTGCAGTTCGTAACCTCTTTGTGAAACCAGACTTTGTCTCTGCAGGCGAAAAAACTTTCGGTGACTTGGTAACTGAAAAGATGGCTGCTTACGGTGATGAATGGAAGAATGTAAGCTTTGCGGATGGTCAAGATGGACTTTTCAACGCCGATAAAGCCAAAGCAGAATTTGCGAAAGCTAAAACAGCATTGGAAGCAGAAGGTGTGAAATTCCCTATCCACTTGGATATCCCAGTAGACCAAACATCTAAAAACTATATCGCACGTATTCAATCCTTCAAACAATCCGTTGAGACAGTACTTGGAGAAGAAAACGTAGTCATCGATATCCAACAAATCACTACAGATGAACTACAGAATATTACATACTATGCAGCAAGCGCTGCGGCAGAAGATTGGGATCTCTCAGGTGCTGTTGGATGGAACCCAGACTATGAAGATCCATCAACTTACCTTGATATCTTGAAGACAACGAATGCTGAACAAACTAAAACATACATGGGTTATGAAGGTGCAGATAATGCTGCAGCAGCTCAAGTTGGTTTGAAAGAATACGATAAGTTGGTTGATGAAGCAGGAAAAGAAACAAGTGACTTGAATGTTCGTTATGAAAAATACGCGGCTGCCCAAGCTTGGTTGACAGATAGTTCACTCTTCTTGCCAGCTATGTCATCAAGTGGTGCTGCACCAATCATTTCTCGTGTTGTCCCATTCTCTGCATCTTACAGTCAATCTGGAGATAAGGGCTCAGACGTATACTTCAAGTATATTCAGTTACAAGACAAGGTTGTAACAAAAGCTGACTATGAACAAGCTCGTGAAAAATGGCTCAAAGAGAAAAAAGAATCAAACGAAAAAGTTCAAAAAGAATTGACAAATCACGTTAAATAAATAACTCTCAAGAGAACTTTCTCTCCATGAGGAGAAGGTTCTTTTGGGATTTTAAAAGGAAACGATATGAAGAAATATATTTTTATGCGTGTATTGCGTTCATTGTTGTCTATTTTCTTGGTGACAACATTGACCTACACAATTATCTATACGATGGTTCCTCGAAAATTGATTTTCAAGCAGGATACCAACTATAACAAGATTGCAACGACGCCGGATAAGCGGGATAATTATGAAAATACCGTTTATGAGCGGATGGGCTATATCGAGTACTACGATACCAAGGAGTTGCAAGAAAAAGCTAGCACGATAGACTCATCTGTAACAGTAGATGCCAATGATACCAACAAGGCAATCTACGAAAAATACATCAACCAACTAGGAAATGGTTGGACACTTGGTGTGTTCTCAGAAAGTGGTCAATTCTATGCTACGCGTGAAATTCCAATTTTTGAACGTGTTTTCAAATTCTATTCCAACTTGATTGATATTGATCATCCAAACAAGATTCAAGACCCTGAAAATCCAAACTTGCAACGTTATCTTCGTTTTGAAAATGACCCTGCTATCGGTTGGTCATTGGTTGGTTCAGGTACAAAACATAAATACCTTTTGTATTTCAACAATCAATTCCCATTTGTACACCAAAACTTTGTGAACATTAACTTGGGTGACTCTTACCCAACTTATGCAAACACACCAGTGCTTCAAGTTATCACACAAGGTCAGGGACAAACTAAGACATCAGAAGTTCAATTCCCTACAGGTAAAAAGACTTCATCTGTAGATATTTACTCTCGTACCTACAAATCTCCAAGTCAAGCAGATGCGCGTGAAGTAGCCAACTATGGTAAAGACGATCCATATACAGCTACAGAAAGCAATTATCAATACCCATCAATGATCGCAAGCTCAGCGGTTGCTGGTTTGATTGGTTTGATTATTTCGTATGCGATTGCGATTCCACTTGGATCTGCCATGGCTCGTCACAAGAATACTTGGATTGATAGCTTCTCGACAGGTGCTCTAACCTTCTTGCTTGCACTTCCAACGATTGCCTTGGTTTATATCGTGCGCTTGATTGGATCATCTATCGGTCTGCCAGATTCATTTCCTATCTTGGGAGCTGGGGACTGGCGTTCATATGTCTTGCCAGCAGTCATTCTAGGTTTGCTGGGTGCACCAAGTACAGCTATCTGGATTCGTCGTTACATGATCGACTTGCAATCTCAGGACTTCGTTCGTTTTGCTCGTGCAAAAGGTTTGTCTGAAAAAGAAATTTCAAATAAACACATCTTTAAAAATGCCATGGTTCCTTTGGTTTCAGGTATTCCTGGTGCCGTAATCGGGGTTATCGGTGGTGCAACATTGACAGAAACGGTCTTCGCTTTCCCAGGTATGGGTAAAATGTTGATTGACTCTGTTAAGGCATCAAACAACTCAATGGTAGTTGGTCTTGTCTTCATCTTCACATGTATTTCTATCTTCTCACTCTTTGTAGGTGATATCTGGATGACCATGCTTGACCCACGTATTAAATTGACAGAGAAAGGAGGCAAATAATGTCAACAATCGATAAAGAAAAATTTCAGTTCGTAAAACGTGACGATTTTGCCTCTGAAACAATTGACGCCCCTGCCTATTCATACTGGGGTTCTGTATTTAGACAATTTCTAAAGAAAAAATCAACAGTCCTTATGTTGGGGATTTTGGTTGCCATTATCTTGATGAGCTTTATTTACCCAATGTTCTCAGATTTTGACTTCAACGATGTAAGTAAGGTCAATGACTTCTCTGCTCGTTTTATCAAGCCCAATGCTGAACATTGGTTTGGTACAGATAGCAATGGTAAATCCTTGTTTGACGGGGTTTGGTTTGGTGCGCGTAATTCAATTCTTATCTCTGTAATTGCCACTTTTATCAACCTTGTGATCGGGGTTATTGTTGGTGGAATTTGGGGAATTTCAAAATCCGTTGACCGCGTCATGATGGAAGTTTATAACATTATTTCAAACATTCCGTCTCTCTTGATTGTCATTGTCTTGACTTACTCAATTGGTGCTGGTTTCTGGAATTTGATTTTTGCCATGAGTGTGACAACTTGGATTGGGATTGCTTATATGATTCGTATCCAAATCATGCGTTACCGTGACTTGGAATACAACCTTGCTTCTCAAACACTTGGGACACCAACCTTTAAAATCATCGTTAAAAATATCATGCCACAATTGGTATCCGTTATTGTTTCTACGATGACCTTGATGTTGCCAAGCTTCATCTCTTATGAAGCCTTCCTTTCCTTCTTTGGATTGGGATTGCCTGTAACAGTGCCAAGTTTGGGACGTTTGATCTCAGATTACTCACAAAACGTTACGACCAACGCTTACTTATTCTGGATTCCGTTGACAACCTTGATCTTGGTGTCCCTATCTCTCTTCGTTGTTGGTCAAAACCTAGCGGATGCTAGTGATCCACGTACACATAGATAGGAGTAGACATGACAAAAGAAAAAAATGTAATTTTGACTGCTCGTGATATTGTCGTGGAATTTGACGTTCGTGACAAAGTTCTGACAGCTATCCGAGGAGTTTCTCTGGACCTGATTGAAGGGGAAGTTCTTGCCTTGGTAGGTGAGTCCGGTTCTGGTAAATCTGTTTTAACAAAAACCTTTACAGGGATGTTAGAAGACAATGGACGTATTGCCCAAGGAAGCATCGACTATCGTGGACAAGACTTGACCGCTCTTACTTCTAACAAGGAATGGGAGAAGATTCGTGGTGCTAAAATTGCGACTATCTTCCAAGACCCTATGACAAGTTTGGACCCAATCAATACAATCGGTAGCCAAATCACTGAAGTTATCGTTAAACACCAAGGGAAAACAGCTAAGGAAGCCAAAGAGATGGCAATCGACTATATGAATAAGGTCGGAATTCCAGACGCTGAAAAACGTTTTGATGAGTATCCTTTCCAATATTCTGGAGGGATGCGTCAACGTATCGTTATCGCGATTGCCCTTGCCTGTCGTCCAGATATCTTGATCTGTGACGAGCCAACAACGGCCCTTGACGTTACCATTCAAGCGCAAATCATTGATTTGCTTAAAACCTTGCAAAATGAGTACCACTTTACCATTATCTTTATCACCCATGACCTTGGTGTGGTAGCAAGTATTGCCGATAAGGTAGCGGTTATGTATGCTGGTGAAATTGTAGAATACGGAACTGTTGAGGAAGTCTTCTACGACCCACGTCATCCATATACTTGGAGTCTCTTGTCTAGCTTGCCTCAGCTTGCTGACGATAAAGGGGAATTGTACTCTATCCCAGGAACACCACCGTCTCTTTATACTGAGTTGAAAGGTGATGCCTTTGCCCTTCGTTCAGATTATGCTATGCAAATTGACTTTGAACAGAAAGCACCTCAGTTTTCAGTCACGGATACCCACTGGGCTAAGACTTGGTTGCTTCATGAGAATGCTCCTAAAGTTGAAAAACCTGGAGTCATTGCAGATTTGCATGACAAGATTCGTGATAAAATGGGCTTTGCTCATCTAGAAGACTAGGAGGAAGGAAATGTCTGAAAAATTAGTAGAAATTAAAGATTTAGAAATTTCCTTCGGTGAAGGAAGTAAGAAGTTTGTCGCGGTTAAAAACGCCAACTTCTTTATCAACAAGGGAGAAACCTTCTCTCTTGTAGGTGAGTCTGGTAGTGGGAAAACAACCATTGGTCGTGCTATTATTGGTCTAAATAATACTAGTAAAGGTGAAATCATCTTTGATGGTCATAAAATTAATGGGAAAAAATCTCATAAGGAATCATCAGACTTGATCCGTCGCATCCAGATGATTTTCCAGGACCCTGCAGCCAGCTTGAATGAGCGTGCAACAGTTGACTATATCATCTCTGAAGGTCTTTACAACTATCACTTGTTCAAAGACGAAGAAGATCGTAAAGAAAAAGTTCAAAAGATGATTCATGAAGTTGGACTTTTGAAAGAACACTTGACCCGTTATCCACACGAGTTTTCTGGTGGTCAACGTCAGCGTATCGGGATTGCCCGTGCCCTTGTGATGGAACCTGATTTCGTTATTGCGGATGAGCCAATTTCAGCCTTGGACGTATCAGTGCGTGCGCAAGTCTTGAACTTGCTCAAGAAGTTCCAAAAAGAGTTGGGCTTGACCTATCTCTTTATCGCGCATGATTTGTCAGTTGTTCGCTTTATCTCAGATCGTATCGCGGTTATCTATAAGGGAGTTATCGTCGAAGTGGCGGAGACAGAGGAGTTGTTTAACAATCCTGTCCATCCATACACTCAAGCACTTCTATCTGCTGTACCGATTCCAGATCCAATCTTGGAACGCAAGAAGGTCTTGAAAGTTTACGATCCTGACCAACATGACTATGAGACAGATAAGCCATCTATGGTAGAAATTCGTCCAGGTCACTATGTTTGGGCTAACCAAGCGGAAGTTGCTCGTTACAAGAAAGCTCTTAAAGAATAAACAAATTAGGAGAGGATCGAAAGGTCTTCTCATTTTTAATAGAAAAATTCCCCTTCTACTAGCTTGTAAAAGGGGAAATGTATTATAATTAGCGTTTAGACCAAGTGCGTTTCATAAAGAGTAGCAAAATTGGGTATATCTCTAAGCGACCTGCAATCATTGCAAAGGAGAGGAGGATTTTAGAGATGGGACTAAAGATGGCAAAACTCGAGGTTGTACCTAGAATAGGTCCGATATTGTTAAAACAGCTGAAGACAGCACTGGTCACGACTAGAAAATCATTGCTATCAAGACTGACGATAAAGATGAGAGAAAGAATAATCATCATATAGATAGCAAAATATTTAAGAATCTTGTGTTGGGTATCCTTATCAATCACAGTTTTATTGACGTGGAGAGTCAAGACACGGTGAGGGGATAAGATGGACAAAATTTGATTTTTAGCAATTTTTGTGAGGATAAGTCCTCTGATCACCTTAAGACCACCTGCAGTTGAGCCAGCTGATCCACCGATTCCCATGAGGAAGAGGAGGATAAATTGGGAGAAGAGGGGCCAGTTGGTAATATCTCCGTAACCAAAACCTGTTGTTGTGATGATATTGGAAACCTGGAAGAAGGCCATTTCAACACTTTTAGAGACCCCTTGGTAGAGGTGGAGCGTATTAAGAGTAATCAAGCCGGTAGAAACTAGGACAATGATTATATATGCTCGTAGTTCTTCATCTCCAAAGAAAGACTTAACCCGACGGAGCATGAGGTAGTAGTAGAGATTGAAGTTAACCCCAAAAACCAGAACTCCGATACTAACTAGATAGGTGATGAGTGAGCTACCGTAGTGGGCAATTCCGTCGTTATAGACGGTAAAGCCCCCAGTTCCTGCTGTTCCCATAGCGATGACAAAACTATCATAGAGAGGCATACCTGCTAGGTAGTAGATAACCACAAAAAGGGAGAAGAGAGCCAGATAAAGCAGATAGAGAATCTGGGCAGTGTTTTTTAGCTTGGATACGACCTTGCCAAAGACAGGTCCAGGGACCTCAGCCTTCATCACCTCCAAGTGACTATTCTTGGCATTGTCCATAATGGCAAGTGCAAAGACGAGTACCCCCATCCCTCCAATCAAGTGGGTGAAACTTCTCCAGAAGAGGAGGGAACGAGTAAGAATGGAAACATCTGTTAGGATAGTAGCACCAGTCGTCGTAAATCCAGAACTTATTTCAAAGAAGGCATCGATGATGCTGGGGATTTGTCCTGAAAAGACAAAGGGGAGGCCACCAAAGAAAGACCATAGAATCCAACAGAGGGCAACAATTAAGACTCCTTCCTTGGCATAAATCCGTTGATTTTTCGGTTTCCGTAAAACACCTAGACCACCAAGAAGGACTAAAATTCCAATCGTAGAAAAGAGAGCGATAAATACTTGACTGGATTCTTGGTAATAGATTGCTACACTAACAGGGACTAGGAGAAGAACAGCTTCAATCAAGAGAAGTTTTGAGAGGAGGTAACGAATCATACTTTTATTCATTTTTTACCTCTCAATCAAATCATAAATTTTGGTGATGTTCGGCAATAAGGTCGTCACGAGCAACTTGTCTCCCACCTCAAGCATATCCTCTCCAGTAGGGAAGATTGTTTTTCCTTTTCGGATAATGGCTGCGATGAGAACCCCTTTTTTCAATTTCAACTGTGATAGAGGTTTGGCAGTCATTTTATTAGCTTCCTTGATTTGGAATTGGAGAGTTTCAATTTGACCGTTTGCTAGATGGTGCATGGCTTGAAGGTCTGAGTACTGAGCGTTTACTCGACCGCGGATAAAGTGCATAATGGTATCCACTGCGATGCTTTTTGGTGTGATGATACTTGAAAAATCAGGTGCGTGGATAATCTCTAGAAGGCTTGTTCGGTTGACCTTGGTGATATTCTTACGGACACCAACACGGTCAAGAAACATAGAAGTGATGATATTTTCCTCATCAACTCCAGTCAAGGTTGCGACTGCATCATAGTGGGGAGCACTTTCTTCCAGCAAAATGTCTTTTGCAGTTCCATCTCCTTGGACAATATAGAGATTGGGGAACTTTTCACTGAAGAAACGAGCTCTTTCAGGATTAATCTCGATGACCTTGGTATCAATGCGACTGTCTTTTAAAATGCCAAGCAGATAATAAGCGATCTTTCCAGCTCCAACGATAAGTAAGCTTTTCACTGCACGAGATTTAAAATAGTTATGGAAAAGCATCATATCTACACGATTTCCCGTAACAAAAATCCTATCCTTGTCTTGGATAATAACATTACCGCTTGGAATCATCAGTTGATGATCCCTCTCCATAGCACAGACAATGATGTTACCAAATTTTTTACGAAAGTCTGAGATTGGCATTTGACAAAGACCGCTAGAGTCCTTGACAACAAATTCCATGAGACTGACCCGACCTCCAGCAAATCGTTCGACAGAGAGGGCATTAGGGAAATCAATGATATTTGAGATCGCACGCGCTGCCAGGAGCTCTGGATTAACAATAAGTGAAAATCCAAGAATATTTTTCTCTTTAAAATAGGCATTAGAGTATTCAGGATTTCGCACCCGAACGATGGTTTCTTTAGCCCCCATTTTTTTAGCAAGTACCGCTGAAATCATATTCACTTCATCGTGTTCGGTTAGGGCGATAAAGATATCGCACTCTTGAACACCGGCTTGCTCCAAGATGGCAAAGTCAGCACCATTTCCAAGGAGACCTATGATATCATAGCGACTGACAATGTGATTGAGGACAGCCTCATCTTGTTCGATGAGGACAACGTCATGGTTTTCTGCAACCAGTGAACGACAGAGGGCGAAACCAACTTTCCCTCCACCAACGAGGACAATTTTCATATAAAAAACCTACTTTTTCATGATGTAACTATCATACCCTTTTTTAGCAAAAAATGCACTTGCTAAGGCGATTTTTAAGGGAAGAAAGGCCTTTTTCACGTTTTGAAGATACATTTGCTTAATTTCTATAACGATGTCTCCGATTTGAAGTGATTTGGCTCTTTTACTATACCTTTTCAGAAAGGGAATGACCAAACATGAAAATATCATCAAAAAAAGTAAAAAAATCAAGTCATTTCTATTGACAATGATTCTGAAAGTGTTATACTAAGGAAGTAGTTTCGCTGATTTACTTCAAACCTGTTGTGAGGTAAGTTAACGACGCCTTAACCACGCTGTTTGCTGAGTTTGACTCCGGGCAGTGTGGCTATTTTTTTGCAATGATAAAAGGAAACCCGTCATGACAAATCACATTGTATTATTCGAGCCTCAGATTCCACAAAATACAGGTAACATTGCGCGTACTTGCGCTGCGACCAATTCTCCCCTCCACATCATTAAACCAATGGGCTTTCCCATTGACGACCGAAAGATGAAGCGGGCTGGTTTGGATTACTGGGATAAGCTTGAGATTTATTTTTATGACAGCTTGGAAGATTTCATGTCTCAGATGAAAGGACAAGTCTATCTGATTTCGAAATTTGCTGAGAAAGTGTATTCTGAGGTGGATTTATCGACTGACGAAGACCATTATTTTCTCTTTGGACGTGAAGACAAGGGCTTGCCCGAGGACTTTATGCGAGACCATCCTGAGAAGGCTCTCCGTATTCCTATGAACGATGAACACGTTCGCAGCCTCAATGTTTCGAATACCGTATGCATGATTGTTTATGAAGCCCTCCGCCAGCAGAACTTTGCAGGTCTTGAGCTTGTTCACACCTATGAAGCAGATAAATTGAAATAATCAAAACGCTTGCACTTGCAAGCGTTTTTTGTTATGATTAAAGGGTCTTCAGGGCTGGGTGTGATTCCCGACCGGCGGTGACTTTAACTAGCTATTCTGGCTTACTCTTCGTTGTCTTGTCTCGATATACTCAAGTATTATCTTCGACTGCGACGCCTAGATTAATCCAAAATATCTTAGTTAAAGAAGTCCGCGAGCGCAAGCTGATGTGGTGCGATTCCACAACCGACAGTATAGTCTGGATGGGAGAAGACGAAAGAATGGCTTTGTCTGTTCTGATGAGTTTATAGATGAATTGCAACCGCTTGCTCAAAAGAGTGAGGGGGAACTTTTGGGATATAAAAAGTGAGAATAGATAGAGGGATCCTTTCCAACTTCTTCTGATTTTATAGAAAATTGGAGGAACCTGTTATGACAAACACACGTCGACTTTCGACCATTGCGATTTTATCAGCCATTTCATTTGTGCTGATGTACTTTGACTTTCCGCTCTTGCCAGCGGCGACCTTCCTCAAGATCGAGTTTAGTATCTTGCCAGTCCTTGTGGGCTTGGTGGTCATGGATTTGCCAGCTGCTCTCGGGATTCTCTTGTTGCGATCACTCTTGAAGTTGCTTCTCAATAGCCAGGGAGTGAATACTTACATTGGCTTGCCAATGAATATCGTAGCTCTGGGAGTTTTTGTTATCGTCTTTGGTTTGATTTGGAAAAAGGAACGCAGCACCCTTCGTTTCCTACTAGCATCTCTAGCGGGAACTATTGGATTGACTTCTGCCATGTTGGTTCTCAACTATGTCTATGCGGTTCCTTTATACGCGCAGTTTGCCAACTTTGATATTAGAGAAATTATAGGACTTTCTAACTACTTGATGACCATGGTTTTACCTTTTAACCTGATTGAAGGTTTAATCTTTGCCGTTTCATTCTGGTTGTTATACGTCCTCTTGAAACCAACCTTAAAACATTATGAGAGATAAACAAACATTTTTAATGAAGGGCAGTTTTGCCCTTTTACTTTTCGTCCTTCTTGGCTATATGGTTAAGTTCTATCCTGAAACGCTGGTCGGTTTTGATCAACCGCTTCAGACTGCCCTTCGTGGGGACTTGCCAGATTATTTAACGGTTCTGTTCCGTGCCCTTACGCATTTGATTGATATCCCAGTAATCATTACCTGGGTTGCCATCGCAGCCTTTATCTTTTATCGTAAGCAGTGGAAGATAGAAAGCTACTTCATGGCGGGCAATCTAGCCTTAGCCGGTCTTTTGATTGTGACCTTTAAAAATATTTACCAGCGCCCACGACCAGCTATCTTACACTTGGTAGAGGAGAAGGGATTTTCCTTCCCAAGCGGGCATTCTCTGGCAGTGACGCTGATGGTAGGGACTTTGATTGTCATTCTCAGTCAACGGATTAAAGATCCGGTTTGGAGAAAAATTGTGCAAATCGTCCTTGGGGTCTACCTAGTCAGTGTGCTGCTATCTCGGGTCTATCTGGGAGTTCACTATCCATCAGATGTTCTTGCCAGTTTCTGTGTGGGCTTGGGAGTCTTGTTTATCGAATTTCCTTTCTATGACAAGCTTCGCTTCCAATGGCGATTTAAAGGCAAGCAGAAGTGAGCATCAAATTCCTTTGAGGAAAAAGAAATGAAAGTCAATATAACAGATCTCCATCCGACTCAACTATACTTATCAGAAAAGAAGTTACAAGATATCCAGATGCTTTATCAGTCGGTAGAAATAATCAATGTTGCTCCAATCAGTGTTCTTGCATTCGGAGACTGCTTGTTGATTACAGACGGGCATCACAGGGCTTATCAGGCTTTATTGGCAGGTAGGGATACGATTTCTGCTGAGTGGGATAGAGATGGTGGCGATGAACTGTATTATCTCTATGCGCAAGCTTGTGAGGAAAGAAAGATTTACTCTGTTCTGGATTTAAAAAATCATATCGTATCTCAAGATGAGTATGAAGCAAAATGGTATAACTGGTGTGATGGTTTTAATCAAGCAGCAACTCTTTTATTGAAAAGGAAAGCAGGTGAAACAGATCCTACAAATAGGTAATGCATTGTGTCTTGTTCCTTTTTATATTGAAATTAGTCTAATCTAACTTGTTTTTTAACTAAAAATCTGATAAACTAAGTAGTAATTGAATAGGAATCTGCAAGACTAGTAACTCAAGGGAAGTATATCAGGGAGGAGAGCCGTGACTGCAAGCTCTCTATATGAAAGCTGGGTGAATTCACTTGCGCATGGATTTAGAAATGAAGGTCTGACTTGTCAGATGAAAACGGATGGTACCGCGTGTCAACGCTCCGAGTGGAGTTTTTGACATGTGGTTTTCTTTTTATCTACGAGAGACTGATGGAGGAAATATGTCAACTATTGAAGAACAATTAAAAGCGCTTCGTGAAGAAACGCTGGCTAGCTTGAAGCAGATTACTGCTGAAAATGAAAAAGAGATGCAAGACTTGCGTGTCTCTGTCCTAGGTAAAAAAGGTTCGCTTACCGAAATTCTTAAAGGGATGAAGGATGTCTCTGCTGAGATGCGTCCAATCATCGGGAAACATGTCAATGAAGCGCGTGATATCTTGACAGCTGCCTTCGAAGAAACGGCAAAGCTTTTGGAAGATAAGAAAGTTGAAGCACAACTTGCTAGCGAGAGCATCGATGTGACCCTTCCAGGTCGACCTGTTGCGACTGGTCACCGTCACATTCTCACACAAACCAGTGAGGAAATCGAAGATATTTTCATCGGTATGGGTTACCAAGTCGTGGATGGATTTGAAGTTGAAAAAGACTACTACAACTTTGAGCGTATGAATCTTCCAAAAGACCATCCAGCTCGCGATATGCAGGACACTTTCTACATCACAGAAGAAATCTTGCTCCGTACTCACACGTCTCCAGTTCAGGCGCGTGCGATGGATGCTCATGATTTTTCAAAAGGTCCTTTGAAGATGATCTCACCGGGGCGTGTGTTCCGTCGTGACACAGACGATGCAACCCACAGTCACCAGTTCCACCAAATCGAAGGCTTGGTTGTTGGGAAAAACATCTCTATGGCGGACCTGCAAGGAACGCTTCAGTTGATTGTGCAAAAAATGTTTGGCAAAGAGCGTCAGATCCGTCTGCGTCCATCTTATTTCCCATTCACAGAGCCATCTGTTGAAGTGGATGTTTCTTGCTTCAAGTGTGGTGGAGAAGGCTGTAACGTATGTAAGAAAACAGGTTGGATCGAAATCATGGGTGCCGGTATGGTTCACCCACGTGTCCTTGAAATGAGTGGAATCGATGCGACTGTTTATTCTGGATTTGCCTTTGGTCTTGGTCAAGAGCGTGTCGCTATGCTCCGCTACGGAATCAACGATATCCGTGGATTCTACCAAGGAGATGTCCGCTTCTCAGAACAGTTTAAATAAGATTGAAACCTGAAATACAGTCCTAGTCATTTTCTCTCGATGAGAATGGTGAGGACTGACTCGAAGAAAAAGAAAGGAATTGAAAAGGTCCCACTTGGTGGGATCTTACAATCAGAATTATGCTTGTATCTTATAAATGGTTAAAAGAATTGGTGGACATTGATGTGCCATCACAAGAGTTGGCTGAGAAAATGTCAACTACAGGGATCGAGGTCGAAGGTGTCGAATCACCGGCTGCTGGTCTCTCAAAAATTGTCGTCGGTGAGGTTTTGTCTTGCGAAGATGTGCCAGAAACACACTTGCATGTCTGTCAGGTTAACGTTGGCGAAGAAGAAGCCCGTCAGATCGTTTGTGGTGCCCCAAATGTGCGTACTGGTATCAAGGTCATGGTAGCTCTTCCAGGAGCTCGTATCGCGGACAATTACAAGATTAAAAAAGGGAAAATCCGTGGTTTAGAGTCACTTGGAATGATCTGTTCGCTTGGTGAATTGGGAATTTCTGACTCGGTTGTACCAAAGGAATTCGCAGATGGCATTCAAATCTTGCCAGAAAATGCAGTACCAGGTGAGGAAGTCTTCTCATATCTAGACTTGGATGACGAAATCATCGAACTTTCTATCACACCAAACCGTGCAGACGCTCTATCTATGCGTGGAGTAGCGTACGAAGTGGTAGCCATCTATGACAAGGCAGTCAACTTTAAAGAATTCAGTTTAATAGAAACAAATGAAGCTGCAACAGATGCCCTTTCTGTAGGCATTGAGACAGACAAGGCGCCTTACTATGCAGCCCGTATCTTGGACAATGTGACTATCGCACCAAGTCCACAATGGTTGCAAAACCTTCTCATGAACGAAGGGATTCGTCCGATTAACAATGTCGTAGACGTAACCAACTACATCCTGCTCTACTTTGGTCAACCCATGCATGCCTTTGACTTGGATACCTTTGAAGGAAGCGAGATTCGTGTGCGTGAAGCGCGTGCTGGTGAAAAATTGGTGACCTTGGATGGTGAAGAGCGTGACTTGGAAACAAATGACTTAGTCATCACTGTCGCAGACAAGCCAGTAGCCCTTGCAGGTGTTATGGGTGGTCAAGCAACAGAAATCTCTGAAAAATCTAGTCGTGTGGTCCTTGAAGCGGCTGTTTTCAATGGTAAATCCATCCGCAAGACTAGCGGACGCCTTAACCTTCGTTCTGAATCATCTTCTCGCTTTGAAAAAGGCATCAATGTGGCAACTGTTAACGAAGCACTTGATGCTGCAGCGAGCATGATTGCTGATCTTGCAGGTGCGACGGTACGTAAGGGCATCGTTTCAGCAGGAGAGCTTGATACTTCTGATGTGGAAGTTTCTTCAACCCTTGCAGACGTTAACCGCGTCCTTGGTACGGAGCTTTCCTATGCTGATGTGGAAGACGTCTTCCGTCGTCTTGGCTTTGGCCTTTCTGGCAATGCAGAAAGCTTTACAGTCAGCGTACCTCGTCGTCGTTGGGATATCACTATCGAAGCGGACCTCTTTGAAGAAATCGCCCGTATCTATGGTTATGATCGCTTGCCAACTAGTCTTCCAAAAGATGACGGTACAGCTGGTGAATTGACTGCGACACAAAAACTGCGCCGTCAAGTCCGTACCATCGCTGAAGGAGCAGGTTTGACAGAGATCATCACCTACGCTCTGACAACTCCTGAAAAAGCAGTTGAGTTTACGGCTCAACCAAGTAACCTTACAGAACTTATGTGGCCAATGACAGTGGATCGTTCCGTTCTCCGTCAAAATATGGTCTCAGGTATTCTTGATACAGTGGCCTACAACGTGGCTCGTAAGAACAAAAACTTGGCTCTTTACGAGATTGGAAAAGTCTTTGAACAAACAGGCGATCCAAAAGAAGATCTACCAAATGAGATCAATAGCTTTGCCTTTGCCTTAACCGGCTTGGTTGCTGAAAAAGATTTCCAAACGGCAGCAGTTCCAGTTGATTTCTTCTATGCTAAGGGAATCCTTGAAGCCCTCTTTACTCGCTTGGGACTAGAAGTGACCTATGCAGCAACAGCTGAGATTGCAAGTCTCCATCCAGGACGTACGGCCGTGATTTCACTTGGCGACCAAGTTCTTGGTTTCCTTGGCCAAGTGCATCCAGTTACTGCCAAGGCTTACGATATCCCAGAAACTTATGTAGCGGAGCTCAACCTTTCAGCCATTGAAGCTGCCCTTCAACCAGCTGCTCCATTTGTGGAAATCACCAAATTCCCAGCAGTCAGTCGTGACGTGGCTCTACTCCTCAAGGCAGAAGTCACTCACCAAGAAGTTGTAGATGCTATCCGAGCTGCCGGCGTGAAACGTTTGACAGATATCAAACTCTTTGACGTCTTCTCAGGCGAAAAACTGGGAGTTGGCATGAAGTCAATGGCCTATAGCTTGACCTTCCAAAATCCAGAAGATAGCTTGACAGACGAAGAAGTCGCACGCTATATGGAAAAAATCCAAGCATCACTCGAAGAAAAAGTGAATGCAGAAGTACGTTAACTCATCAATCCATCCTTCGGGGTGGATTTTTAGTTTCAAAAGGACAGTTCAGAAGAGAAAAGCGATAGTTGAGGAGGAAGCCATCTCAGAAAGTCTTTAATGAGTTATACTAAAGCTATCACTGAAGCACTTAAAATTTATTAGAGATAGGATACTTTTGCTACTTATAATCCGATAAAATGGACATAAATCGTTGTAAAGGCTATCAAAAAGGAGTATAATAAGTGCAACATATCTCGGAGGTGGAAAATGTTAGAAGTAAGAAATCTAGAGAAAAGTTTCGGTCCCAAGCAAGTCTTGTTTGGTGTCGATTTTCAGGCAAGTCCAGGAAGGATTCTGGGCTTGGTCGGGAAGAATGGTGCTGGGAAAACAACGATTTTCCACAGTATGTTGAAATTTTTAGAGTATCAAGGAGAGATCAGTCTGGATGGGCAGGAGATTCGTCAGGAAACCTATGCACGGATTGGTTATCTGCCTGAGGAACGCAGTCTTATGCCCAAGTTGACAGTCCTTGAACAAGTTCGCTACTTGGCGACTCTAAAAGGTATGGATGCTAAGGAAGTCAAGGAAAAACTCCCTCAATGGATGGAAAAACTAGAAGTTAAGGGGAAATTAACAGACAAGATCAAGAGTCTCTCAAAAGGTAATCAGCAGAAAATTCAGCTGATTATCACCCTAATCCATGAGCCAGACTTGATTATCTTGGATGAGCCTTTTAGTGGTTTGGATCCAGTCAATACTGAGTTGCTCAAGCAGGTCATCTTAAAAGAGAAAGAGCGCGGTGCAATCATTATCTTTTCTGACCATGTCATGACCAACGTTGAGGAACTTTGCGATGATATTCTGATGATTCGTGATGGGCGTGTGGTCTTGCATGGACCAGTTCAGGATGTTCGCAATCAATACGGGAAAACACGTCTCTTTGTTTCAAGTGAACGAAGTAAGGAAGAATTGGAAAATCTTCCTCATGTCAAACAGGTGAGCTTGACCAAGCAAGGCAGTTGGAAATTGATCCTAGATGATGAGAGCGCTGGAAGAGAACTCTTCCCAATCCTCACTCAAGGTCAATATATTGCGACCTTTGACCAACAGGCTCCAACAATCGATGAAATCTTTAAACTAGAATCAGGGGTGGAAGTATGAGAAATATGTGGGTTGTAATGAAGGAAACCTATCTTCGACATGTCAAGTCGTGGAGTTTCTTCTTTATGGTGATTTCGCCGTTCCTCTTTTTAGCCTTATCTGTAGGAATCGGCTTTCTCCAAGGGTCTTCTATGGCCAAGAATAGCAAGATAGCAGTAGTAACAACTGTGCCATCTGTGGAAGAAGGGCTCAAGGGTACCAATGGTATCAACTTTGATTATAAGGATGAAGCCAGTGCCCAGGCTGCTATCAAGGATGAGAAAATCAAGGGTTACCTAACCATTGACCAAGAGGACAGTGTCCTCAAGGCCGTCTATCATGGTGAAACTTCTCTTGAAACAGGCATCAAACTAGCAGTAACCAATAAGCTAAACGAACTGCAATACCAACTCAATCGCTCGGCGGCTAATTTGTCTCAAGAACAGGAAAAACGTCTGAGTCAAACTGTTGATTTTACTGAGAAGATTGATGAATCTAAGGAAAACAAAAAAATTGTTCAAACCATTGCAGCCGCAGGGCTTGGCTTCTTCCTTTATATGATTTTGATTACCTATGCTAGTGTCACTGCTCAGGAAGTGGCTAGCGAGAAAGGAACCAAAATCATGGAAGTGGTCTTCTCTAGTATCCGAGCAAGTCATTATTTCTACGCTCGCATGCTGGCTCTGCTTCTTGTGATTTTGACTCATATTGGCATTTACGTCGTGGGTGGACTTGCTGCCATTCTGCTCTTTAAAGACATCCCTATCTTGGCACAATCTGGGATTTTAAATCATCTAGGGGAGGCCTTCTCGCTCAATACCTTATTGTTTGTCTTGGTTAGTCTCTTTATGTACGTTGTTTTAGCAGCCTTCCTAGGCTCTATGGTTTCTCGCCCTGAGGATTCAGGAAAGGCCTTGTCGCCATTGATGATCTTGATTATAGCAGGATTTGTCGGTGTGACCTCTCTAGGTGCTGCTGGGGACAATTTAGTTCTGAAAATTGGTTCCTATATTCCTTTTATCTCGACCTTCTTTATGCCATTTAGAGCTATAAATGGGTATGCGAGTGGTCTAGAAGCTTGGATTTCCCTTGCTATAACGGTTGTTTTTGCAGTCACTGCAACAGCCTTTATCGGACGCATGTATGCTAGTCTAGTCCTTCAAACAGATGATTTGGGAATCTGGAAAACCTTTAAACGTGCCTTAGCTTATAAATAGGAGAGCCTCGCAAAAGCGAGGTTTTTCTAGATGTTAAACACTGAAATCGGCAAAAATATTTTTCATATCTATTGACTTTTAGTAGTAAAATTTGGTATGATAGTAGACGGTATTGTTTACCCCATTTGTAAGGCCCCGGAACCTTTCAAATACCCCGCGGACCGGAACATCCGCCCTGTAAACAAAAACGATATTCATATAGGAGAAATCATGAACAAAACTACATTCATGGCTAAACCAGGCCAAGTAGAACGCAAATGGTACGTTGTTGACGCAACTGATGTACCTCTTGGACGCCTTTCAGCAGTTGTTGCTAGCGTACTTCGCGGAAAAAACAAACCAACATTCACACCACACACTGATACAGGTGACTTCGTAATCGTTATCAATGCTGAAAAAGTTAAATTGACTGGTAAAAAAGCAACTGATAAGATCTACTACACTCACTCAAACCACCCAGGTGGATTGAAACAAATCTCTGCTGGTGAACTACGTTCTAAAAATGCAGTACGTTTGATCGAAAAATCAGTTAAAGGTATGCTTCCACACAATACTCTTGGCCGCGCTCAAGGTATGAAATTGAAAGTATTCGTTGGAGCTGAGCACACTCACGCTGCACAACAACCAGAAGTTCTTGATATTTCAGGACTTATCTAAGGAAAGGAACAATAAAGTATGTCACAAGCACAATATGCAGGTACTGGACGTCGTAAAAACGCTGTTGCACGCGTTCGCCTTGTTCCAGGAACTGGTAAAATCACTGTTAACAAAAAAGATGTTGAAGAGTACATCCCACACGCTGACCTTCGTCTTGTTATCAACCAACCATTCGCGGTTACTTCAACTGTAGGTTCATACGACGTTTTCGTTAACGTTGTTGGTGGTGGATATGCTGGTCAAGCAGGAGCTATCCGTCACGGTATCGCTCGTGCCCTTCTTCAAGTAGACCCAGACTTCCGCGATTCATTGAAACGCGCAGGACTTCTTACACGTGACTCACGTAAAGTTGAGCGTAAGAAGCCAGGTCTTAAGAAAGCTCGTAAAGCATCACAATTCTCAAAACGTTAATCAATACGATTATATCAACGTTTCGAAGCACTTCATGGTTCACACCATGGGGTGTTTTTTTGATTATTTTTAGCAAAATTCACACTATTGTTTCTTTGCATTCAACTCAAATTCTTCTGGTCAAATTATTAACAAATCTTCAAGATGAGGGATTGGTGAAATAGGCTGTTTGAGGCTTTTATGCTATACTAGTTTTAATGACAATCTTCTATTTCTAAAGCAACAATAGATCCGTAATTTGTTTTTAATTAAGGAGTTTTGGATTGTAAGAGGGAGATGATATATCTGAAGGAGCATCATTATGAAAAAACGTACCTTGCTTTGTCTAGTTTTGGCCCTTGTAGTATTTGGAGGCGGAGCATGGCTAGCACAAGAAACAAATTTATTTCTAAGCCCACGAGCTAAGCAGTTAGCTTATCTGAAGGAGCATGAAGAAGAAATTGTAAAATTTGTAAAGTCTAAAAATTCAAAGATTGAATCTGTTCAGATTGCTTGGGATGAAACTAAATGGGAAAAAGTTGGGAATGGGACCCCTCAAGGAGGCGGAGAAATTGTAAATGTATATGGTGGTTTTAATCATATTGAGTCCTCCTCTTGGAATGTTACTTTTGATATTGAGAATGACAAAATTATTCCTAATTCAATGGCTTTAGCCAATTATTTACGAATGGGAGGAAGGATTTTTGACTAACAGTAATTTAAAAAACTTTGATAATTTTTACTCAAATTTATCATCACTCATTCCCTATTGACTTACAATACTTGCCAAAAGTATTTTTTTACATTCATGATATAATAAACTTAGATTCCGCGACATAGGAGGAAAGAGATGAAAAAGCGTACTTTACTTTGTCTAGTTTTAGCCCTTGTAGTATTTGGAGGAGGCGCATGGATGGCACAGGAAACAAATCTATTTGGAGGAGTATTTCTTAGTCCGCGAGCCAAGCAGTTGGCATATCTGAAGGAGCATGAAGAGGAGATGGCGAACTTCATAAAGTCTAGAAATCCTAAAGTCGAAAGTGTCCAGTTTGATTGGGATAGTATGGAAGTTGGTCAGATAGGAAATGGAACTCCTCAAGGAGGCGGTTATATGCTAACATTTAAAGGGCGTATAAACAATATAAAGGAAAGCAGTTTTACTCTTGGATTTCCTTTGGATAATAACAGGTACTCCTTGCCTAACCTTGAGAGGATTTCTGAAATGCAACCCATAAGAATTTTACGAGATGGTGGATGGTTTATATATGAGTAATAGCAATTTAAAAAATTTTGATAATTTTTATGCAGATTTGGCGCAGTCGGCATATGCTAATCGCCCTAATAATTTTCCGCCTTTAAATAATTCAAAAACTTTTCAAGATTTTAACTTTTCTGAAGATATAGTTTTTGACGGTGAAATCACACCCGGAGGTAAGAACCTTCCTCATAATGGTAGAGTCTACTTGCAACCAGATCCTGAGTTGCGAGATACTTATAAAGTCACATCGATACCAGTTCCTGATGCGAATGGGATGAGGCAGGATGTTCATCACAAACGTTATCAAAAAGGATTGTTAACTGATGATGAAGCTGGTTTCAGTGCCTACTACTTAACGGATACGCCAACCTTGACTAATGATACCAAGAAAACCTATATGGCTATCCGCGGAAGTGATGCCATCAGTAAAGAAAATTGGAACGACTGGGTTGACAACGATGCTAAGTTCGCTCTCAATCATATCCATACGCCGCAAGCCAAGTTAGCGACAGTAGGAATGAAAACGAAGATTGCAGAGATGACTGAAAAAGCTCCGCAAGCTACGATGGACATCACAGGTCACTCCTTAGGAACCATTGTCTCTGCGCAAGGGGTAGCTGGCCTCAGTGATGAAGAACTGGAGAAAATCGGCAAAGTGGTCCTCTTTGACGACCCGGACACGACAAAGAGTTTAAAGAAAATGGGACTCAGTGATGAGAAAATCAAAAAGATCAGCGAAAAAATCGAGTACTATGTCAATCCATTTGATGTCGTGGGGATGCTCAATCGTGAGCATACCATCACCAAATTACCGGGGGACTCCGATGAACCTCTTAAGAAACCCGTCGGTAAAGTCAATGTCCTCGTCCCCTTGCATTATACCCAGATTACTGATCCGGAAAGTTCCCATGACTTTGGTGTTTTCCAATCGGATGGGAAGGGAAATTTATTGACTGCTTCAGAGGATTTTCACCCAGAATTGCTCAGGGCAGGTGAAAAGCTGGCTCGACTGATAGCGACAACCTTGGATTCCCTCCGGGCTTTAGGAGTCGATGAAAATGTAGCCTCAAATGTTTTAAATTCCATTATGAGAGGTGAGTTTAAAATAAAGGCAGCTATTGGTTATTCAGTTTACGAGAATTTTACAACTGAATATAGCAAGATCGTCGAAGAAGCTCGTAAAGAATCGATAAAATGGGATAGAGAAGCTATTCCTCGTTATCAGGAACAACTGAGAAATGGCAATCTTACAGGAGAAAAGAGGATTTTGGTTCGAGCTCAGTTGCTTCAGACAGCAGCCCAGTTGGCAAATTTTGACATGGAAGACAAAGTTAAATCTGTGAAAACCTTACTTTCAGATGCTAAGGAAGATATTCAAAACATGATAAAAGAAACAAGACAGACAGCCTTTGACATGGTTGGATATTTGTCAAGTTCAGAAGTTACAAATCTACTTTCTGGTTTTGACACAACAAGCTTTTGGGATGAAGGCGTTGCAAGTGACACGAAGACAGCAGCAACATCCTTCCTGACACAAATCGAGCAACTAGGGGAGAGCTTGGTTAAAGCTAGTGGTTCCTTTGAAACCATAGATACAAATAGTGCTGAAGATTTTAACAATCTATTGGCGGATGTAAAACAAACATGGAGGGAAAAAAATGTTAGTCTTAACGGATGAGGATACTTTAATTACAAGAGAGCAACTCGACAGAGGCTTCAAAGAAAGAATGAAGGAACAAGAACGCCAAGCAGTCAGGGCCTTAGTAACTGCAAAAGAACTGTCAATCCTTGCTAAAGGAGTGGAGTTAGCTAAAAAGTTGCAAGAAGCAGCTTCAGATATGCAAGAGTACGCTTCTAAGACTTATGTAAACAATATTAAGGGTGGATTTGAGGGCAAGGCCGCTGATGCTGCCGAAACTTACTTGACCCAGACCATGCAAACCCCTGCTTTACAAAGTCCGATCAAGAACTAGGAGAAAACTTGTGATGGATAAAAAGCAACTTCAGAAACTAGAGGATGAGCATAATCGTAAATTACGAAACTTAGAGCGTTTGGAGATGGATTTGGATGATGATTTCCACAAGTTTAGTAGGGAGACGGATAATCTCCTAGAGGCGCTTTCCTATGCATGCAGAGACAGTAGTTTTGCTGAAATTCAACCATATATCTTTGAGATAGAGAACAATTTAGATAACTATCATCAACTTTACAAGAGTCGCATAGAGAATGTGTTGGAAGCTCGCCATCAAGAGAATAAAAACTTTCATAGAAAGTTAGAAGAAAAGAACGTTTAACAAATATACCTTATAAAAGAAGGATGATATGAGTTTGTTATACTTTGTTATTATAAATAAAAAAAAGAAGTAATTATACAAGAAAAGTAGATAATTTAATCCTTCTTACTAGTTTTTAGATGGAAACAGCTCTTATTTTTTATAAATAGAATAAAAAATGAATTTTAAACTTGCAATTGAGGCAAATTATTGATATAATGAGGGCATAAATTAATATAAAGGAGTTTCACATGGCTTTAATTCAATTAACAACAGAAGAATTGCGCACCTCTGCTCAAAAGTACACTCAAGGTTCTGAGGAAGTAAGACAAGTACTTCGTACATTAACTCAAGAGCAAAATACTATCCGAGACAACTGGAAAGGTGCTGCTTTTGAGAGCTTTGATCGCCAATTCACAGAATTGTCTCCAAAAATTGAGGAGTTTGCAACTTTGCTTGATGAAATCAATGCTCAATTGAACAAGGTTGCTGAAATTGTTGAACAAAACGACCAAGATCTTGCATCACAAATTTAATTTGTTATATAAGTGGCTTTAGGAGGGCGAGAGCCTTCCTATTTTTTATGACGGAGAAGATTTAAAGTAATATGAAGAAGAATAGAATTTTTAAATATATAGGAAGTAGTCTGCTGGCATTAGGATTGCTTGCATTGATTATTTTTTTGAATCTATCTGTTCAAAAAAATACAACGATTAGCAATGAAAATAATGCAAAGGCTAATCAGCAGACAAAATTAAATGTAGCTATCGTAAATGAAGATAAGCCTGTCTACGTAGATACAAAAGAATACAATCTAGGTGCTAGTTATGTAAAAAATATCGAGCGTGATAATTCACAAAACTGGTCTGTTGTCCCTCGTGGAGCAGCTGATTCTGGGTTAGAAAGTGGGAAATACCAACTCGTTTTAACAATTCCTAGTGACTTTTCTGAAAAAATACTCGATATTAACAGCATCAATGTTGACAAGACAACCATCAATTATAAGGTGAATGCGCAAGGAAATTTGCAAGTAGAAAATGATGCAAATAAACTAGCGAAAGATATTGTTGCTGATTTGAATGGTCAGTTAGTCGATATGTATATGGCTAGTATTTTGAACAACCTTTATACAGCACAAAAGAATGTCCAAGCTAGCTCACAGATACAAGCGACCAATATCGGAAACTATCGTACGAATTTATATAATACAGCTATCAACTCTAAAAATCTTTTCCCAACTCTCTATAGTATGTCTAGTTCCTCTGTTGACGCCAACAGTGCTTTAAAGACAGGTTTGGATAGTTATTCTCAGATTTTTGGTCGTTATGACGTTTCACAGATTGCCTATGGTAAAAAGCTTGACACTCTGCTTCAGGATAGGGTCACTGAGAAGAAAAATCATGCGGATGTTATCACTGGGCTCATTTCTCAGAGTTGGGAAGACGTTAAGGGACAAATTGAAACTTATAAGGAATTAATTAAAGCTCAACGTATTCTGACTTCTAATATAGATGGAACACCAGCATCCACTGATGGAACGTCACCAGAAGTTGAGGCTCACTATAAAAAAGTAGCAGATAATATCAGCAAAGAGATTGCTACTTTAGAGACCAATCTAACAGATGAAAGAACCAAGTTTGAGAATCATAAAAAGGATATTCGTAACTTTGTCGATGAAAAATTAGCTGCTTATTATGAGACAAGTGAGAAGAATAATATCACTCTCGGTCAATTTTTGGATAAAGCTGCAAATAAGGACCTAGAGAAGGTTGAGGAATCTCTAAAAACGCAGCTGGCTTCTGCAATCTCAGAACTACCCAAAGAAGACTTTAGTGGAAAAGAATTTAGTGGTTTTGGTATGACACCAATCACAATTCCTTCTGTAAACTATACTGAATTAAAAACAATCAAAGAGCCTAGTGACGAAATCAATTCGACTGATTTGAAGAATTTGGAAGATCTGGCAATCTCGAGTACGAGTGCTGTTGGACGAACAGGAACAAAGGCTAAGGTATCATGGAAGGCTGGAACAGGAGTGACGGTTCATTCGGTCACTTATGATGGCACACCAGTTGAGTTTGGTCAAGAAATTGATTTGAAGACGGGTGGAACTTTCAAAGTAGCCTATAGTGTTGCAGAGGCAGCTCCGACTCCAACTACAAGTTCAACTGGGGCTCCAAGTCCAACTCCAAAAGCGGAGCCAAAGACTGTTGATATTTCCTTGAATGATGTCCAAGCAGCTAGTGCTCCAGTAGATGTGTTACGTGTTCAGCAAGCAGCAGTGTCTTATGGACAAAAGGTTCAGAAAATAGCTTCTGACTACCAAAAGGTACAAGCACTCACACAAGCATATAATACTGTCAAAGAGTTAAAAAATAGTAATGTGTCTAAAGCATTGTCAGATATTTGGTTTGAAGCGATTGATTCAAATCTGAAGAAGTATGAAGACAGCCTGACTGCACCTGCTAGCGATACAGATAAAGAGGGTGCTAAAGAGAAAGTAGATAAAGCCTTGTCAGAACTGACTACTCTCAAGCCTGTTCTAGAAAAAAATGTGAAGGATGTTTTGGCTACCAACCAAGAATTGGATACAAAAATCAAGAAACAGTTAGAGTTGTACGAGCAGTTGGAAGGGAAGCTAAAGGATTTGGTTGAGAAGCAAGGGGGGAGCAATTCTGCTTTTGAAGAGACTGATAAACAATTGGCCACCCTAAATTCGGATTATGCAGCTCTCTTGTCAGAAACTACGGGTGTGAAGGAATCTTCTCAAAGTAATGTCAAAGCTGCAGAGTCTGTGAATGAGACTTTAGGTAATTTCAATCGTGAATTGTCAAACGCTCAAACAAGTACTGAAAAGTTGTCACAAGATGCTGACTCCTTGATGACGCAGTTTAACGAAGAATTGACTAATAATGGAAACTTTGTAGAATCCTTTGTGAAGGTTCTGAATAATGCCTATCAAAATGGGGTACCAAACGAAGTATTGTTGAACTTCTTATCCAATCCTGTTACCCAAAATGCTACTTCAGTAAAAGCTACTGTCAATGTTTACCGTCCATTTACATGGATTTTACTATTGGAGATTGTTAGCCTCTTTACAGCCTATCTGTTTGCAACTCAAAACGTTATTCGCAAAGTCAAAGATAAGTTCAAACTTGATAAGTTACATGATACAGACTTGATGACGGTAACCATCCTATCTGCTTTAAGTCTCGTTGTCGGATTGGTAGTTGGTGTTGTATCAAGTGTTCAGCTACAGGTTGGTCGTGAGTATCAACCATCTTGGGTTCTATTAATTGTTTTAGCCGCATTTGTACTGATTCAAGGACAATATCTATTGCTTAAACATTTCCGAGTGATTGGTATGGGACTCTCCTTCTTTATGATGATTAGCTTTGTCTACCTATCAAATGCTATTGGGACAACAGCAAGTTTAACTGGTTTCCCAGCCTTTATCAAAAACCTCAATGCGTTATCGATATTAGAAGGTTTGCTCTCAGGATACTTTGATGGACATCCAGCAGCAATTATCGCTTTTGTTGCAACGATTGTTGTCATAGCTGTTTTACTTGTTATAAATGTTTTTATCAGGGAAAGTAGTTTGTGGTTTCAAGCAAGCCAAGCTGAGAAAGAATAGAAATTAGAAATATGAAGAAAATCATTCTTTTCCTTCTTACCTTAGTAACATGTGCAGCAGTCTCTGGGGCTGCTGCAGATGATTTGAAGGATAACAGTCTGCAGATTGATGATTCCCGACTTGAAAAGAAAGAGGGATTGAAATTTGGTCTACAGTCTGAACAAATCAAGGAGCTTTTTAATGAAGCGACTCAAAAGAGGTTGCAGGACATGCAACAGCATCAAGAGGAACAGTTGATCACAGAAAGGGGCCAACTGTTTTCTGCTATACAGAGACCAGTGAAAAAATCTTCTGAAGAACAGTTGTTTCAGCCCAATGCTCAAAAAACAATTAAATTTCAAACAAATATAGGCCATGTAGAAAAAGGTGGTCTGAATGAATTTCTTCCAGAGATATTCTATGTGGTGTTGATTTTCTTGCTTTTTGGAGCAACGGCAGTAATGAGTTATCGTGTGATGGTAGAAGGGATGGACTAATTTTACAACTAGTCTGTCTAAATAACTTAGAAAAGGATAAACCAAACATAGGAGGCGTGAAAAAAGGTGGAGCAACATATCAATATTACCCTACGTTTGAGAGAAAGAGATGTGGATATTCGCATTCCACGGCGAATTGAAGTGCGCCGGCTGGTGCGAGAAGTGGATACGATTTTTAATCCAGGTATCAAGCGAAAAAAATATCAATTAAGAATTGTCAATAAAGGTTTGTTGATTGATGAAGGGAAACATCTGTCTGATTATCCTATGACGACAGGAGATTTAGTAGAAATTGAGGAGATATAGGTGGCTGAAGAAAAATTTGAATTTGGTGGACAGTCGTTTGTCTATGAAAAAAATGAAACAAACTGGGAATTAAAACTCAAACGTTCAGATGTTGCGAGTCAAGATTTACGGGAACTCTTACTATTGGATTTGCATCATCCATTCTTTTTGGAGCAATCGATGGTGTCTGATGAGGATAGTGTCACCTTCTCCTATCAAGTCGAAGCTCATGGACTGACTTATGAGGAAATAAAGGAACGTACCATTTCGGAAAGAATCCGTTTGGCCCTAAACGTTTTTCGTCTAGAGGGCGCCTTGGAGTTACCTGTGACTTTCCTTTTGCACCCAGTAAATCTCTTTATTACCAAGGATGCTCAGGCTAAGATTGCTTATCGTGGAATTCCTGGTCTGATGGTTCCTCAATCCATATCCTCAGAAGATTTTTTACGCCAGGCTAAATGTTTTACAGTAACACTATTTAGCGATTTGGATTTCATGGATCTTTATAATGGTTCCTTGGAATTAGAGACCTTGCCCGACTTCTTAAATGACCTATGTCAGGCAGATGATATAGAGGCTGCAGTAGCTGTTTTGGAGAAGTACTACACGGAGAAGGCTGCGAAAGAACGGGCAGATTTGGTCTTGGTTCCAAGTAGACGCCATCGTGTCTTTAAACTGGCAACGATTTGGTTAACAGCCAGCGTTGTCTTGTTGATCGTTCCACTGATCTATCTGATTTTTGTGCAAAATCCTTTCAAAGAAAAGATGTTGCAGGCAGATACTGCCTTTATTAAAGTTGATTATAGTGGTGTTATTACAGAATTAGAGAGAATTGATCCAGCTAGCTTGCCGAATACGCAAAAGTATGAGTTGGCTTACTCTTATATTCAGGGGTTGGAATTTTCTTCTGAACAAAAGAAAGTCATCTTGAACAACGTAACACTCAAGTCAGATGAGCTTTATTTGACTTACTGGATCCAGGTTGGGCGCAATCGCTTTGAAGAGGCTCTTGATATTGCCAAACGGATTAACGACAGTGACTTGATTCTCTATGCTTTGACTCAGGAAATCAAGCAGGTTCGAGAAGATGGCAACTTGTCAGGGAAAGACCGTGAAAGTAAGTTGAATACTTTGGAAAGCGAGTATAAGAAATACTGGGATAGTCGAAGTGAGCTACTAACGAGTGAATCAAGCTCCAATGCTTCTACAACTCCTAACCCTCAAGACAAGGCTTCTGAAACCAAACCGTCATCTGAGAAGAAACCTGTTCCAAGTAGCTCCTCTAGCAATTAAAGTAGACCAAGGAGAGAAATTATGAAAAAACAAATCATTTTCTACAGCCAAAGTCTGCGTTATGAAGTAGAACTGAGTGCAGATAAGACGGTCTTGGTCGGGGCGACTGAAAAGGCCCAAGTCTACCTTTCTCAACAGGAAAGACCGATTCAGCTCAAGGTCGATGGTGACGAGGTCTTTTATCAGTACGACGATGAAGTGGGACTCTTGAAAGATGGTCTGCGTTTGGGTGAGGTCGTCTTTTATCTCCGAGA
Organism: Streptococcus sp. GP0011; assembly: GCF_030546305.1. Lineage (GTDB taxonomy): Bacteria > Bacillota > Bacilli > Lactobacillales > Streptococcaceae > Streptococcus. The sequence continues at coordinate 87,325 of NZ_JAUONR010000008.1, forward strand.
AGGGGAGCCAAGGGTTTATGACCTTTTGGATTTATCAGAGTTTCAGATTGGCTCTCAAAAAGGTGCATTGATCACACTAGATGGAGATGTTGAACTCTTACTCCAAAAATCCCAAAATCAATGGAAGCTAACTCGACTAAAAGGCGCATTTTATCGAAACAATCATCTGGAACAAATGGACCAGCAATTGATTGGTTTTGGAGATGAGTTGAGTCTAGGGGCGGTGACGATCAAGTTCTATCCTGATGAAGTATGGGTTCAGGGTCCTGCCCAAGTTGGGCCACAACTGACTCTGAGAGAACCATCTCGATATGGTTTTTATGAAGATTATCCAGATTATCATCGTTCTCCACGGATCATCTATCGTGGTAGCGAAGATAAAATCTTGATCAATCCCCCAGGCCAGGAGCCGGTTAAGCCGAGCGATGAACTGTTAAAGCTGATCGTTCCTCCTTTAATGATGGTCGGGGTAACTGTCTTGATCACCTTGATTCAACCTCGAGGGATCTATATTCTTGCGACAGTAGGGATGTCCATAACCACAATGATTTTTTCTATCCGTGGTTTTATCAAAAATCGTAAAAAGTACAAGGCTGATAAGAAGGAACGGGTCGATCTCTATCGCCTTTACCTGAAAGATAAGGTCAAGGAATTGACTCGTCTGGAGCGAGAACAAAAAGAAGGGATGCACTATCATTTTCCAACGATTTTAGAATTGACGGACTTGGTTGAGAGTTACAATCACCGGATTTATGAAAAGACTCCCTTGCATTTTGACTTTTTATACTATCGTTTGGGACTCGGGAAAATGCCGACTAGCTATGACTTGAAATACGGTCAACAGGAGCGTAGCGGTAAGAAGGATGCTCTAGAAGAAGAGGGTTACGCTCTCTATAGTCGTCACAAAAAAATCCCAGATATGCCAATCCCGGCAAACCTCAGCCATGGACCGGTGGGTTATATTGGACCTAGAAATCTCGTCCTAGAGCAACTGCAGCTTTTGGTGATGCAGCTAGCGACTTTCCATTCTTATCATGATGTGCAGTTTATTACGATCTTACCTGAAGAGGAAAAAGAGCAATGGTCTTGGATGCGTTGGCTTCCTCATGCCAAACTGCAAGAACTCAATGTCCGCGGTTTTGTCTACAATCAACGAACACGGGACCAAGTTCTCAATAGTTTGAACCAGATCTTGAAACTACGTCGTAGTCAAAAGGAAGAAGCATCCCACAAGGAGAGCACCCTCTTCCATCCTCATTACGTGGTTTTAGTGACCGATGAGAAGCTGATTTTGGATCATATCATCATGGAGTTCTTTACCGAAGATCCAACGGAATTAGGCTGTTCTCTCATCTTTGTAGAGGATGTCATGAGTTCCTTGTCTGAGAACATCCAAACAGTGATCAATATTAAGGACCGCAATACGGGCCAACTGGTCATGGAAGAAGGAGTTTTGAAAGAGACGGACTTCCGTTTGGACCATTTCCCAGCAGATTATGATAAGGAGCGGATCGCCCGTACCTTGGCACCGCTCAATCACCTCCAAAACCTGAAGAGTTCGATCCCAGATTCTGTGACCTTTATGGAAATGTATGGGGCGGAAACCTTTGAGGATTTGCAGGTATCGAGCCGTTGGAAAAAGAACGCACCTTACAAGAGTTTGGCTGTGCCGATTGGTCTGCGTGGTCAGGATGACCTTGTTCAGCTCAATCTGCATGAAAAAGCCCATGGACCACATGGTTTGATCGCAGGGACGACTGGTTCAGGGAAGTCAGAAACCATCCAATCCTATATCTTATCCCTCGCTGTTAACTTCCACCCTCATGATGTGGCTTTCTTGCTGATTGACTATAAGGGTGGTGGGATGGCCAATCTCTTTAAAAACCTTCCCCATCTCTTGGGGACGATTACCAACTTGGATGGTGCCCAATCTATGCGGGCCTTGGCTTCGATCAATGCGGAGATCCATCGTCGTGAACGACTCTTTGGAGAGTTCGAAGTCAACCATATCAATCAATACCAGAAGAAGTTTAAAAACGGAGAAGCGACAGAACCGCTCCCTCATCTCTTCCTTATCTCAGATGAGTTCGCAGAGCTCAAGGTCAACCAGCCCGACTTTATCAAGGAGTTGGTATCTATCGCGCGTGTCGGACGTTCCCTCGGTGTCCACTTGATCCTAGCAACTCAAAAGCCATCAGGTGTGGTGGATGACCAAATCTGGTCCAACTCACGTTTCAAAATCGCCCTTAAGGTGGCGGACCGTTCGGACTCCAA
>NZ_JAUONR010000009.1:0-77011 GCF_030546305.1 Streptococcus sp. GP0011
TATCCGCCATAGCTCAGTTGGTAGTAGCGCATGACTGTTAATCATGATGTCGTAGGTTCGAGTCCTACTGGCGGAGTATAAATCAAAACGTTCAACTGAGCGTTTTTTTATTTATAAATATAGTGGATTGTTGAAATTTCAAATTTTAATTTTTAAATCTGTAATTACCTCTTTATTTTATTTTTAGTTCGTTTAGCTTTAAATTCTTCTTTTATAGGATTTGAAACTTTTTTAGTTCCTTTTTTTGTTAGACTAGTGTTACTAATAAGAAAGGGAATTTTTATATGCTTCAGAAATTTTATGATCGAGCATTTGTCTTTTTGAAACTAGTTGAACAAGAATATGCCTCTTTAGGTCAGAGTTGTTCAGAGTGGGAATCACTTCATCTTCGGTTTTTACTATATTATTTAATCCGATTTAAAATAAAAAGTGATAGGGACTTTTCACTATATCACTTTAAAACAGCTTATCGTCTATATCTAGATAAATTCCTGCAAGGTGGTACCACTCTCATCCAATAGGAAGTATCTATATCATAATTACGAACGATTGTTGTAGTTATATTTTAAAAAATATAGAATTAGCTTATAATCAAAGGTTTTTATATTTAGAAATGAAAGAATTTCCAAATCTTTTCTACTGTTTCTTCTTGATAAAATAGTGTTTTTTTCTTATAATAAATTGTAAGATATAATTGCGGGTGGAATTCCTGCCATGTATATGAGAAAGGACGAGCTCCTAGTAGCTCAGACGATTTTTATTATGACTTCAGTTGTTGTTGTAGGTACCCAATGGGGTGATGAAGGTAAAGGGAAAATTACAGATTTTCTTTCAGCCAATGCGGAAGTGATTGCTCGTTACCAAGGTGGTGATAATGCAGGTCATACCATTGTTATTGATGGTAAAAAGTTTAAGTTGCACTTGATTCCATCTGGAATTTTCTTCCCTGAAAAAATTTCAGTTATTGGAAACGGTATGGTTGTAAACCCTAAATCTCTTGTGAAAGAGTTGAGCTATCTTCATGATGAAGGTGTGACAACTGATAACTTGCGTATTTCTGATCGTGCGCATGTTATTTTGCCTTACCACATTGAGTTGGATCGCTTGCAGGAAGAAGCTAAGGGTGACAATAAGATTGGTACTACAATCAAGGGAATCGGTCCAGCATATATGGATAAGGCTGCTCGTGTTGGAATTCGTATTGCGGATCTTTTGGATAAGGATATTTTCCGTGAACGTTTGGAACGCAATCTTGCGGAAAAGAATCGTTTGTTTGAAAAATTATATGATAGTACCCCTATTTCAGTTGACGATATTTTTGAAGAATACTATGAGTATGGTCAACAAATCAAGCAATACGTGACAGATACATCCGTTATCTTGAATGATGCGCTTGATAATGGCAAACGTGTGCTGTTTGAAGGTGCGCAAGGTGTTATGCTAGATATCGACCAAGGTACGTATCCATTTGTTACGTCGTCAAACCCTGTCGCTGGTGGTGTGACAATTGGGTCTGGTGTTGGCCCAAGTAAGATTGACAAGGTTGTAGGTGTTTGTAAAGCCTATACGAGTCGTGTAGGTGACGGACCTTTCCCAACTGAATTATTTGATGAAGTGGGAGATCGCATCCGTGAAGTAGGTCATGAATATGGTACAACAACTGGTCGTCCACGTCGTGTGGGTTGGTTTGACTCAGTTGTGATGCGTCACAGCCGCCGTGTATCTGGGATTACCAATCTTTCATTGAACTCTATAGATGTTTTGAGTGGTTTGGATACTGTGAAAATCTGTGTCGCCTATGATCTTGATGGTCAACGTATTGATTACTATCCTGCTAGTCTTGAGCAGTTGAAACGTTGTAAGCCAATCTACGAGGAATTGCCAGGTTGGTCAGAAGACATCACTGGAGTCCGTAATTTGGAAGACCTTCCTGAGAATGCACGTAACTATGTTCGTCGTGTAAGCGAGTTGGTTGGTGTTCGTATCTCAACTTTCTCAGTAGGACCTGGTCGTGAACAAACTAATATTTTAGAAAGTGTTTGGTCATAGGAGATTTTTAAGATTAGTTTAAGACAGGTTGGGTATACTATAGACAGTTACAAGAAGACCTCCTAACTTGTTGTAACAAATATCCTAAACTTTTCTTTTTCATAATAATCTCCCTATTAAGTCACCGCATTCGGTGGCTTTTTTTGTGTTGAGAATCATGATATAATAATAAAATCGATAAGTAGGAAAAGAGAAGAACGATGAATTATACAGTTGAAGAAAAAGAAGCCTTTATGAGAGAGGCTTTGAGAGAGGCTGAGATTGCCTTAGAACACGATGAAATTCCAATTGGTTGTGTGATTGTCAAGGATGGAGAAATCATTGGTAGGGGGCATAATGCGCGCGAGGAGTTGCAACGGGCGGTCATGCATGCAGAAATCATGGCTATAGAGAATGCGAATGTGAGTGAAGAGAGTTGGCGCCTGCTGGATTGCACGCTTTTTGTGACCATTGAGCCTTGTGTCATGTGTAGCGGGGCGATTGGGCTTGCCCGTATTCCAAACGTGGTTTACGGGGCTAAAAACCAGAAATTTGGTGCAGCTGGAAGTCTGTACGATATTTTGACAGATGAGCGTCTCAATCATCGTGTAGAGGTAGAAGCGGGAATTTTGGAAGATGATTGTGCAGCGATTATGCAGGACTTTTTCCGAAATCGACGGAAAAAATAATTTCTCTTTAAAAACCGAGGGGAATGTGGTATAATAAATAGTGGAGCAACAGTTCTGCGTGAAGCGGGTCAGGGGAGGAATCCAGCAGCCCTAAGCGATGTGAATTGTGTGCTCTTTTTTCGTGCTTTTTTCGAATAAATAAGATAAAATAGCCTAGAATAAATGATTATAGAATAGAAAAGAGAAAGATATGAAAATTCGTGGTTTTGAATTGGTTTCGAGTTTTACAGATGAAAATTTGTTACCGAAGCGAGAGACAGCCCATGCAGCTGGGTACGATTTAAAGGTTGCCGAACGAACTGTCATTGCGCCAGGTGAGATTATATTGGTCCCAACAGGAGTTAAGGCTTATATGCAACCGACAGAGGTGCTCTATCTCTATGACCGTTCTTCAAACCCTCGTAAAAAAGGCTTGGTCTTGATTAACTCTGTGGGTGTCATTGACGGAGACTATTATGGCAATCCAGGGAATGAAGGACATATCTTTGCTCAGATGAAAAATATTACTGATCAGGAAGTGGTTCTCGAAGTTGGGGAACGTGTGGTTCAGGCTGTCTTTGCTCCTTTCTTGATTGCAGATGGAGATGAGGCAGATGGCGTGCGGACTGGTGGATTTGGATCGACAGGGAAATAGAGGGATAAAATGGCAGACTATTTATTAGTTGTAGACATGCAGTCAGATTATGTTGCTGTAGGAAAAGCCTATCATGAAGAACTGACTGCAGCTGTAAATGACAAAATTGCTACTTATCCCAGCGACCGAGTTATCTATATTCTCAATCGTTTTTTCTGGGAGAGAAAAGATAGAAAGAAGAAATTTGCGACCAACTTGTTAGTTGTATCTTCTCGTATCTTTGAGAAGTGTCGGGCTTCTTGCTTTACTAATCCAGATTTAAAAGATTTTTTAGAGGGAAATGGTGCTAAGAGCATAGAGTTTATAGGGGTAGATGGCAATTTCTGTGTCAAGGCTTCCGTTTTGGCAGCTGTCAAGGAGAATTATCAGGTTTCTGTCGATTTGTCTGCTGTCGGAGTTGCCAACCAGAATAAATTTCAAAATACATTGTATAAGTGGCATTCTTTCGGAGTAACCGTAAAAGGAGAATTATTATAGCAAAGAAAAAAGCGACATTTGTGTGTCAAAATTGTGAATATAATTCACCTAAGTATCTAGGGCGTTGTCCTAACTGTGGGTCTTGGTCTTCTTTTGTAGAAGAGGTTGAGGTTGCCGAGGTCAAGAATGCACGAGTGTCCTTGACAGGTGAAAAAACCAAGCCTATGAAACTGGCTGAGGTGACTTCCATCAATGTCAATCGAACCAAGACGGAGATGGAGGAATTCAACCGTGTGCTTGGAGGCGGAGTGGTACCAGGAAGTCTCGTCCTCATCGGTGGGGATCCTGGGATTGGGAAATCAACCCTTCTCCTACAAGTTTCAACCCAGCTATCTCAAGTGGGTACGGTTCTCTATGTCAGTGGGGAGGAGTCTGCCCAGCAGATTAAACTCCGTGCAGAGCGCTTGGGGGATATTGATAGTGAGTTTTATCTCTATGCAGAGACCAATATGCAGAGCGTGAGGGCTGAGGTGGAGCGCATCCAACCAGATTTTCTCATCATCGACTCTATCCAGACGATTATGTCTCCTGAGATTTCAGGGGTGCAAGGGTCTGTGTCTCAGGTGCGTGAGGTGACCGCTGAGCTTATGCAGCTGGCTAAGACCAATAACATTGCCATCTTTATCGTAGGGCATGTGACTAAGGAAGGAACCTTGGCAGGTCCGCGTATGTTGGAGCATATGGTGGATACGGTGCTTTACTTTGAAGGGGAGCGTCACCATACCTTCCGAATCTTACGAGCGGTCAAAAACCGTTTTGGTTCCACTAATGAGATTGGCATCTTTGAGATGCAGTCGGGCGGATTGGTTGAGGTGCTCAATCCGAGTCAAGTTTTCCTAGAAGAGCGTTTGGATGGAGCCACTGGTTCATCAATCGTGGTAACTATGGAAGGGACGCGTCCGATTTTGGCGGAGGTTCAGGCTTTGGTAACACCAACCATGTTTGGAAATGCTAAACGCACAACGACAGGTCTTGATTTCAATCGTGCGAGTCTGATTATGGCTGTTTTGGAAAAACGAGCAGGGCTTCTCTTGCAAAATCAGGATGCCTATCTCAAATCTGCTGGTGGTGTCAAACTGGATGAACCTGCCATTGACTTAGCCGTTGCAGTGGCTATTGCCTCTAGTTACAAGGATCAGCCAACCAATCCTCAGGAATGTTTTGTGGGTGAACTGGGCTTGACCGGAGAAATTCGGCGCGTGAATCGTATCGAACAACGTATCAATGAAGCGGCAAAACTGGGCTTTACCAAGATTTATGTACCGAAAAATTCCTTGACAGGAATCACTCCACCCAAGGAAATTGAAGTTATTGGTGTGACGACTATTCAGGAAGTTTTGAAAAAGGTCTTTGCATAATCCGTGACAAATCCTCTTAAAAATGATAAGATAGGAGAAATATTTGATTATCAAATTTTTGAGGAGGGAATCGTGTCGTATTTTGAACAGTTTATGCAAGCCAATCAGGCTTATGTTGCCCTACATGGGCAGTTAAATCTGCCACTTAAACCCAAAACCAGAGTAGCTATCGTGACCTGTATGGACTCACGTCTACACGTTGCGCAAGCTCTAGGTTTGGCCCTTGGGGATGCTCATATCTTGCGGAATGCGGGTGGTCGAGTAACTGAGGACATGATTCGTTCACTGGTGATTTCCCAGCAACAAATGGGGACAAGAGAGATTGTGGTGCTTCACCATACAGACTGTGGAGCTCAAACCTTTCAAAATGAAAGTTTTCATGAACATTTGAAACACGAGCTCGGAGTCGATGTGTCTGATCAAGACTTTTTACCATTCCAGGATGTTGAAGAGAGTGTGAGAGAGGATATGCAATTGCTTCGAGAATCTCCACTGATTCCTGATGATGTGGTTATTTCAGGTGCTGTCTATGATGTGGATACAGGAAGTATGAGAGAAGTATACTAACTTTGTCTCGAAAAAATTTCATCCTAGCATAAAATCGATTGTTAAAATGTAGGATTTTTAGGTTTAATATAGCTAATATAAAATAGCATAAAACAAGGGTATAAATGTTTACTCTTGTTTTATTTTTGATTGAAAAATAAAGGAAAAAGCGCTACAATGGTAGATGGAAAATGTTGTGTAAAAACAAGTGATACATAAATACCGGAGGAAATCATGTCTTTTTCTGATTTAAAGCTGTTTGCCCTTTCTTCTAATAGAGAATTGGCAGAGCGTGTGGCGCAAGAAATTGGGATAGAGTTGGGGAAATCGACTGTTCGCCAATTTTCAGATGGAGAGATTCAAGTCAACATCGAAGAATCAATCCGTGGAAAACACGTCTTTATCCTACAATCAACTAGTTCACCTGTAAATGATAATTTACTTGAAATTTTGATTATGGTGGACGCATTGAAGCGTGCTAGTGCAGAATCTGTCAATGTTGTTATGCCCTACTATGGCTATGCACGTCAGGATAGAAAAGCGCGCGCGCGTGAGCCAATCACTGCAAAGCTCGTTGCAAACATGCTAGAAGTTGCTGGGGTAGATCGTTTGTTGACGATTGATTTGCACGCTGCACAGATTCAGGGATTCTTTGATATTCCTGTAGATCACTTGATGGGTGCTCCCTTGATTGCGGACTATTTTGAACGTCGTGGCATGGTTGGCTCTGACTACGTGGTTGTCAGCCCAGACCATGGTGGGGTGACTCGTGCTCGTAAATTGGCAGAGTTTTTGAAAACTCCGATTGCGATTATTGACAAACGCCGTAGTGTAGACAAGATGAATACCAGTGAAGTGATGAACATCATTGGTAAAGTAGAAGGTAAAACTTGTATCTTGATTGACGATATGATCGATACAGCTGGAACTATTTGTCATGCGGCAGATGCTCTTGCTGAAGCAGGTGCTGTTGAAGTTTATGCAAGCTGTACGCACCCAGTTCTTTCGGGACCAGCTATGGACAATATCCAAAAATCAGCTATTAAGAAATTGGTTGTTTTGGATACTATCTACCTACCAGAAGAGCGTTTGATTGATAAGATTGAACAAATTTCGATTGCTCATCTTCTGGGCGATGCTATTATTCGTATCCACGAAAAACGTCCTCTTTCTCCATTATTTAGTATCGAGAAAAAAATCTAAACTTTCACTTGAATAAACGAATTTCCTAGCAAGCTTTTTCTCTTGCTAGGAATTTTTTTGTAGTCAAAATCTGCAAGCCTTTTCAAAATATGCTATACTGAGAAAAAGGAGGATTTCTATGAGTCAAGAATTTATCAATCCAAGTGATGGTGTGATTCGTCAGTATCTGGCAACTAGCAAAACGTTAGCGGTAGTGGGCTTGTCCGATCGTGAAGAAACAACTAGCAATCGAGTGACTAAGGAAATGCAGTCTCGGGGCTATAAAATCATTCCAGTTAATCCCAAGGCTGCAGGTGGGGAAATCTTGGGAGAAAAGGCGTATGCAAGTCTAGCTGAAATCCCTTTCCCTGTAGACATCGTCAATGTATACCGACGTAGCGAGTTTTTACCAGATGTGGCGCGTGATTTTCTCAAGGCTGATGCTAAGATTTTTTGGGCACAACTGGGACTTGAAAGCCTAGAAGTGGAAGAAATCTTGCGTGCTGGAGGATGCGACGATATCGTGATGAATCGCTGCATCAAGAGAGAACACACACGCTTAATTCTTGAACAATAAAAGGTAGCCAGTGGGCTACCTTTTGTCTTAGAAGATACCAATCAATGCTTGCATGCTTAGGCTGGTAAGGATGATAGCAATCCAGCAAAGGCCTCCAAGAAGAATGGATTTCCCGCTGGATTTGACCATGGCAATCAGATTGGTTTTGAGACCGATAGCACTCATGGCCATGATAATGAAGAATTTAGAGAGTTGTTTGAGAGGGGTGAAGAAGCTACTAGACACGCCGAGAGAGGTGAGAAGAGTCGTTAAGAGAGAGGCCAGGATAAAATAAAGGATAAAAAGTGGGAAGACTTTTTTTAGTTGGAAATCTTGGCTGTTTTTTTGCTGGCGACTTTGCCAGTAGGAGAGAAAGAGAGTGATGGGGATAATAGCCAGAGTTCGTGTGAGTTTCACAATGGTTGCAGATTCAAGGGTATTGGTCTGATAAAGACTGTCCCAGGAGCTGGCGGTAGCCGTTACAGAAGAAGTATCATTGACCGCAGTTCCTGCAAAGAGGGCGAAGCCATCATTGGATAAGTGAAGCCAGGTTCCTAGAGTTGGAAAGATAAGTGCTGCTAAGACATTGAAGAAAAAGATAACGGAGATGGCTTGGGCAACTTCTTTTTCCTTGGCATGGATAACGGGTGCTGTCGCAGCAATGGCAGAGCCACCGCAGATAGAAGAACCCACTCCAATCAAGGTAGCCAGTTTTGTGTCTAGCGCAAAGAAACGCTGGAAGAGGTAGGCAACGATTAAGGAAATCGAAATGGTGGAAAGGATGACAGGGAGTGAAGTTTGTCCAACTGCGAAGACTTGCGAGATATTGAGACCAAAACCGAGTAAGATAACGGCATACTGGAGCAATTTTTTGGAACTAAAGGTCAAACCTGCATCTAGTTGTTTGTAGGGTGAGAGCCAGGGGTGGAGGAGCATTCCAGCAAAAATTGCAAAGACAGGTGCACCCACAACGGGGAAAAATCCTCCCAGAAACCAAGATACGATAGAAATGAGAAGGCAGGCTAAGATTCCTGCTCCATTTTTTGATAAAAATGACATATAAACCTCCGAAAATAAGCACTTATTATTATAGTCCTGTTGAGAAGAAAAGTAAAACAGAAAGTGAAAAATGCGGGGTTCAGATGGATTTTGCGGTCAGGGAGCTTTTGTAGTATAATAGTACTATGTTCTGTAAGCAAGGGGGATATCTATGGACTTAACCAAACGCTTTAATAAACAGTTAGACAAGATTCAAGTTTCCTTGATTCGCCAGTTTGATCAGGCTATTTCGGAGATTCCTGGGGTCTTGCGTTTGACCTTGGGGGAACCTGATTTTACAACGCCAGATCATATCAAGGAGGCAGCCAAGCGAGCCATTGACCAGAACCAATCCTACTATACAGGGATGAGCGGTTTACTGACCTTGCGCCAGGCTGCTAGCGACTTTGTAAAAGAAAAATACCAGCTAGATTATAATCCTGAAAATGAAATTTTGGTTACAATTGGGGCGACAGAGGCTTTATCTGCTACTTTGACGGCTATTTTGGAAGAGGGGGACAAGGTGCTCTTGCCAGCTCCTGCCTACCCAGGATATGAGCCGATTGTCAATCTAGTTGGGGCAGAGATTGTCGAGATTGATACAACTGAAAATGGTTTTGTCTTGACTCCTGAGATGTTGGAAAAGGCCATTTTGGAGCAAGGGGACAAGCTCAAAGCAGTTATTCTCAACTATCCAGCCAATCCGACAGGTATTACCTATAGTCGGGAGCAGTTGGAAGCCTTGGCAGACGTTTTACGCAAGTATGAGATTTTTGTTGTCTGTGATGAGGTTTACTCAGAATTAACCTATACAGGGGAAAATCATGTATCATTGGGAACTATGCTGAGAGACCAGGCTATTATTATCAATGGTTTATCTAAATCGCATGCTATGACTGGTTGGCGTTTAGGCTTTATCTTTGCTCCTGCGTCTTTCACAGCTCAGTTAATCAAGAGTCACCAGTATTTGGTTACTGCTGCAAATACTATGGCTCAGCATGCTGCGGTGGAGGCTTTGACCGCTGGTAAAAACGACGCAGAGCCTATGAAAAAGGAATACATCCAGCGTCGAGATTATATCATCGAAAAGATGACTGCTCTTGGTTTTGAGATTATCAAACCAGATGGGGCCTTCTATATCTTTGCTAAGATTCCAGCGGGCTACAATCAAGACTCCTTTGCTTTTCTGAAGGATTTTGCCTATAAGAAGGCTGTTGCCTTTATCCCTGGTGCAGCCTTTGGACGTTACGGAGAAGGCTATGTGCGTCTGTCTTATGCAGCCAGCATGGAAACGATCAGAAAGGCCATGAAACGACTTGAGGAGTACATGAGAGAAGCATGATTCAGTCTATCACGAGTCAAGGTCTCGTACTCTACAATCGTAACTTTCGTGAGGATGACAAGCTAGTCAAAATTTTTACCGAGCAGGCGGGCAAGCGCATGTTTTTCGTTAAACACGCTGGCCAGTCCAAACTAGCTCCAGTTATTCAGCCCTTGGTGTTGGCACGATTTCTCTTGCGCATCAATGATGATGGGCTTAGCTACATCGAGGACTACCATGAGGTGATGACCTTCCCCAAGATTAATAGTGATCTCTTTGTCATGGCCTATGCAACCTATGTGGCTGCTCTTGCAGATGCTAGTTTGCAGGATAATCAGCAGGATGCTCCCTTGTTTGCTTTCTTGAGGAAGACTCTGGAGTTGATGGAAGCAGGGATAGATTATCAGGTTTTAACCAATATTTTTGAAATTCAAATCTTGACCCGATTTGGAATCAGCCTTAATTTTAATGAGTGTGTCTTTTGCCATCGGGTGAATCAGGCCTTTGACTTTTCTTTCAAATATGGAGCCTGCCTCTGTCCAGAGCATTATCATGAGGATGAGAGACGTTGCCATCTCAATCCCAATATCCCTTATCTGCTCAATCAATTTCAAGCCATTGATTTTGAAACCTTGGAGACCATTTCGCTTAAGGCAGAAATCAAACAAGACTTGCGCAAGTTTATGGATCAACTCTACGAAGAGTATGTTGGGATTCACCTAAAATCAAAGAAATTTATTGATTCCCTAGCAGACTGGGGACAATTACTAAAAGAGGAAGACAAATGAAAAAAATTGCAGTAGATGCTATGGGGGGCGATTACGCACCTCAAGCCATCGTTGAGGGTGTCAACCAAGCCCTTGCTGACTTTTCAGATATTGAGATTCAACTCTACGGAGATGAAAGTAAGATTAAGCAATATCTAACGGCGACAGAGCGTGTCAGCGTTATTCATACGGATGAGAAAATCAACTCAGACGATGAGCCGACAAAAGCTATCCGTAAGAAGAAAAATGCCAGCATGGTATTGGCAGCTAAGGCTGTTAAAGAGGGAGAAGCAGACGCTGTCCTCTCTGCTGGTAACACAGGTGCCTTGTTGGCTGCAGGATTCTTCATTGTGGGTCGTATCAAAAATATCGATCGTCCAGGACTCATGTCTACCTTGCCGACCATTGATGGAAAAGGGTTTGATATGCTAGACCTTGGAGCCAATGCGGAAAATACAGCCCATCATCTGCACCAATACGCTGTTTTGGGTTCCTTCTATGCGAAAAATGTTCGTGGGATTTCGAAACCACGTGTTGGTTTGCTCAACAATGGAACAGAAAGCAGCAAGGGAGATCCGCTTCGTAAGGAAACATACGACTTGCTAGTAGCTGATCAAAGTTTGAACTTTGTCGGAAACGTGGAAGCGCGTGATCTGATGAATGGCGTTGCGGATGTTGTCGTAACAGATGGTTTCACGGGAAACGCTGTTCTAAAATCCATCGAAGGTACAGCTTTGGGAATCATGGGCTTACTTAAAAATGCTATTACGGGTGGTGGCCTTCGAGCGAAGCTAGGTGCTCTACTTCTTAAGGATAGTCTTAAGGGGTTGAAGACACAGCTCAACTATTCAGATGTTGGAGGAGCAGTCTTGTTTGGCGTCAAGGCGCCAGTTGTAAAAACTCATGGCTCAAGTGATGCCAATGCTGTGTACAGTACGATTCGTCAGATTCGTACCATGCTAGAAACAGACGTAGTTGCTCAGACTGCGCGTGAATTTTCAGGAGAATAAAAAAGATGACAGAAAAAGAAATTTTTGACCGTATCGTGAACATTATCCAAGAGAGACAGGGAGAAGACTTTGCCGTAACAGAAGCCTTAAGTTTGAAAGACGATCTAGATGCGGACTCAGTGGACTTGATGGAGTTTGTCTTGACACTAGAAGATGAATTTGGTATCGAAATCACTGATGAGGAAATCGATCAACTTCAAAGTGTAGCGGATGTAGTAGCGATTATTAAAGATAAAAAATAGGAAAAAGCAACATGCAAGTCATGTTGTTTTTTATTTGCGAAAAAAGAGAAACTTTTAGTAGAAATTGCGAATGAAGAGATGAGAAAGAAAAAGGAGGAACATTTATGTATGTGACTGGTTTTTATCTGTGGTTCATTAAGTGGTTTTTAAAATAAAAATGAATGAATTGTTTATTTTCGAATTGTTTTTCGAATAAATAGGTAAGGAAAAAGGGAAGGAGATTACGCGATGTATTTACCAATCTTATTGCCATGGTTGATCAAATGGTATTTAAAATAAATGAAATTTACCTGTTCATTTTAAATTACTTCTCGAATAGATAAGTGAGAAGAAAAGGAAGGAGAGAAGAAAATGATTTCAGTAATTTACCCAATCTGGCTATTTAAGTGGCTTAGAGGTTAAAGATTAAATATATAGAAAAAATAAGGAGAAAACAAATGACAAATTTTGACAACATGGAACAGAACTTTGTAGCTCTTACGGAAGAAGAGTTGACGGATGTGAATGGGGGGTCGGTTACCGCTGTAGTTGTAGGAGGTGTCTTACTAATTGGTGGTATTGCTTGGGGCTATTTTATGTAATAATAAGGAGAGAAAAAATGAATTTAAATAAATGGACAGAATTGACAGAAGAAGAATTGATGAATACAGAAGGTGGCTTAATTACCATAGCCATGATTGCTGGAGGAGTAGCAATTTTCCTTGGTGGTCGATTAATTGGTCAAGATTTAAAACGTAAATTTGGATAAAAGTAGACTTGTATGAAAAATCTAAAAAATGTAATGGGAGCAGTTCTAATTATTTTTGGAGTGCTTTGCATATTGGGAGATTTAAATGTAATCACCTTTAATGTTGAAAAATATTTCCAAACAGAATTAGTTGTTCCGATCCTTATTTTGATGATGAGTTACTTGGATTTAGCTAAAGACAAGGTTTAAAGAGAACTATTTTTAGTGTATGGCAACTGCTATTGAATAGTCATCTTTTAGTTATTATCAATGAAATAAGAACTAATTTAGGAATAGTAGGGATTTTGGTTGGAGTAGCTATTGGATTAGCCAGTATTATTTAAAAAGGAGAGAGAAAAATGAAAGAAATGGATAAAAAATTTGATATTATGACAGAAGAAGATTTGGCTCTTACTGAAGGAGGCTTCATTGTCACTACTTCCACAGCAATAGCTTGGGGTGTATTAGGAGTAGCTGCTTATATGTATGGGCGTTATCTAGGAAGTAGACGTTAATCTAAATATAGAAGGAAATTAACTATGAATTGTAACCTAAATCTCAATACATTGTTACCTAAGCTAGCCACTATACTTCCTTTGTTAGGAATAGGTCTTAATCTTACGCTTCATCTAATTCGTACGGGTTCGCTAGTATCTTTTGATTGGCAATGGAGTTTAATAGGTTTGATTGCTGCAGGCTATTTTGGTATTTTTTGTAAGGATTCGAAGAAAAATAATCAAAACTATAAATGATGAATCTGAATGGAAAGGATTTTGTGCATGTAAATGGCGGAGTTTTTCCACCTTGTTTTATCCAGAAACCTATCCAATTCTGCTTGGCCTGTTTTATGTAGGATACAAGTACAAAACAAAAGAAAGTACGATTGGAAATTGATGAACCATCAGATCGGAGTTTGAGATGAAAGTTGTTCAATTACTAGGAAAAGCTTGGCCAGAGTTTATTGTATTGTTTAGCTCTATAGCTTATCTAATGATTAGAATTGTGGCTAATATAAACAAAATAAATCTACCTACGTAGTTTGAATATTTTGATCTACCTAAGATTTCATCATTCTTGATGACATTTAGCTCACTTTATAGAAATATCATTTCAGAATAGTTTATTTCTGGGCATTCATTTTTTAACGGTTACTTTAAGCAGGCAGAACTTTTGTTCTGCTTTTTACATTTAAATGATGGTTTATGCTTTTGAAAGTGCGTTTTAGATGCAAAAATGGTTTATTTGGGAATATTTTCCTGTTTTTATCCTTATTTGGTTAAAATAATCTTACAAAGTTTTTAAGAGATTATTAGAAAAAAGGAGATGGATATGAAATTTGGGAAAAGGTACTATCGTCCCCAAGTGGATCAGATGGATTGTGGCGTGGCTTCCTTGGCCATGGTATTTGGCTACTATGGTAGTTATTACTCCTTAGCTCATCTACGAGAATTAGCTAAGACGACCATGGATGGAACAACGGCTTTGGGACTTGTAAAGGTGGCAGAGGAGATTGGTTTTGAAACGCGAGCTATCAAGGCGGATATGATGCTCTTTGATCTGCCAGATTTGACCTTTCCTTTTGTGGCTCATGTGCTCAAGGAAGGGAAATTGCTCCACTACTATGTGGTGATAGGTCAGGATAAAAAGCACATTCATATCGCTGATCCAGATCCTGGTATCAAGCTGACTAAGATTTCCCGTGAGCGATTTGCGCAAGAATGGACAGGAGTCAGTCTCTTTATGGCTCCGTCTCCAGACTATAAACCCCATAAGGAGAAAAAACAGGGGCTCCTATCCTTCTTGCCAATCTTACTCAAACAGCGTGGCTTGATTGCTAATATCGTTTTGGCAACACTCTTGGTAACCTTGATCAATATCGTGGGCTCCTACTATCTTCAGTCCATCATTGATAGTTACGTGCCAGACCAGATGCGCTCGACGCTGGGTATTATCTCAATGGGACTAGTCATCGTCTATATTCTCCAGCAGATTTTGTCCTATGCGCAGGAATACCTCTTACTTGTTCTGGGTCAACGGTTGTCCATCGATGTGATTTTGTCCTACATCAAGCATGTTTTTCACCTGCCGATGTCCTTTTTTGCGACACGCAGGACAGGGGAAATCGTGTCTCGTTTTACAGATGCCAATAGTATCATCGATGCGTTGGCGTCGACCATTCTGTCGATTTTCCTAGATGTGTCGACGATTTTGATTATCTCGCTTGTCCTGTTTTCACAAAATATGACGCTCTTTTTCATTAGTCTACTTGCGCTTCCTATCTATACAGTGATTATCTTTGCCTTTATGAAGCCTTTTGAAAAGATGAATCGGGATACCATGGAAGCTAATGCGGTTCTGTCTTCTTCTATCATCGAGGATATCAACGGCATTGAGACCATTAAATCTTTGACCAGTGAAAGTTCGCGCTATCAAAAGATTGACAAGGAATTTGTGGCTTATCTGAAAAAATCCTTTACCTATAGTCGGGCAGAAAGCCAGCAAAAGGCTCTGAAAAAAGTTGCCCAGCTCCTGCTCAATATTGCCGTTCTCTGGCTGGGAGCTATTCTTGTCATGGATGGGAAAATGAGTTTGGGCCAGCTGATTACCTATAATACTTTGCTCGTTTACTTTACCAATCCTTTGGAAAATATCATTAACCTACAAACCAAACTTCAGACAGCGCAGGTTGCCAATAATCGCTTAAATGAGGTTTATCTAGTAGCTTCGGAGTTTGAGGAGAAGAAAACGGTAGAAGATTTGAGCATGATGAAAGGGGATATGACCTTTAAACAGGTTCACTACAAGTATGGCTATGGTCGTGACGTCTTGTCGGATATCAATTTGACCATTCCCCAAGGCTCTAAGGTGGCTTTTGTGGGGATTTCGGGGTCAGGTAAGACCACCTTAGCCAAGATGATGGTTAATTTTTACGATCCAAGTCAGGGAGAGATTAGTCTGGGTGGTGTCAATCTCAATCAGATTGATAAAAAGGCCTTGCGCCAGTATATCAACTATTTGCCTCAACAGCCCTATGTCTTTAACGGAACGATTTTGGACAATCTTCTTTTGGGAGCCAAGGAGGGGACGACTCAGGAGGATATCTTACGGGCGGTGGAGTTGGCAGAGATTCGGGAGGATATTGAGCGCATGCCCCTGAATTACCAGACAGAATTGACTTCGGATGGGGCAGGGATTTCAGGTGGTCAACGTCAGAGAATCGCTCTGGCGCGTGCTCTCTTGACAGATGCGCCTGTCTTGATTTTGGATGAGGCGACCAGCAGTTTGGATATTTTGACAGAGAAGCGAATTGTCGATAATCTCATGGCTTTAGACAAGACCTTGATTTTCATTGCTCACCGCTTGACCATTGCTGAGCGGACAGAGAAGGTTGTTGTCTTGGATCAGGGCAAGATTGTCGAAGAAGGAAAGCATGTTGATTTGCTTGCACAGGGTGGTTTTTACGCCCATTTGGTGAATAGCTAGAAAGAGGAGAGGATGAAACCAGAATTTTTAGAAAGTGCGGAGTTTTATAATCGTCGTTACCATAATTTTTCCAGTCGGGTGATTTTACCTATGTCACTTCTGTTCGTGTTTTTACTAGGATTTGCAGTTTTTGCAGAGAAAGAGATTAGTTTGTCTACCAGAGCGACTGTCGAACCTAGTCGGATTATTGCCAACATCCAGTCGACTAGTAATCAACGCATTGTGGGGAACTATCTGGAAGAAAACAAGTTGGTCAAGCAGGGGGAACTACTCGTTCAGTACCAGCAAGGGGCGGAGGCTGTCCAGGTCGAAGCATACGCCAGTCAATTGGAGATGTTAAAGGATCAAAAAAAGCAGTTGGGATATTTGCAATCCAGTTTGAAAGAGGGGAGTGATCAATTCCCAGAGGCGGATAAGTTTGGTTACCAGGAGATGTTTCGAGATTATCTCAGCCAAGCTAGTAGTCTTAGGAGTAATGTTTCTCAGCAAAATGCCAGCATCTCTTCTCAAAATGAGGCAGCAAGTCAGAGCCAGGCCGAGATTGGCAATCTTATCAGTCAAACAGAGGATAAAATCCGAGACTACAAAACAGCTAAGTCAGCGATTGAAAAGGGAGATCAACTGGATAGTCAGAATCCAGCCTACTCTTTTTACCAGACCTATAAAAATCAAGGTGAAGAAGATCCGCAAGCTAAATCGCAAGTTATTGCGCAAGTGGATGCTCAAATTGCCCAGCTAGAGTCCAGTCTAGCTACGTATCGTGTACAATATGCGGGTTCTGGGGCTCAGCAGGCCCACGCAACGGGACTGGATAGTCAACTGGAATCGCTCAAGTCTCAGCACTTAGTCAAAGTCGGTCAGGAATTAACTCTTTTGGATCAGAAAATTTTAGAAGCAGAGTCGGGTAAGAAAGTCCAGGGAGGTCTCCTCGATAAGGGAAAGATTACAGCAAGTGAGGATGGGGTGCTTCACCTCAATCCTGAGACTAGTGAATCTACGATGGTCGCAGAAGGAACCCTGCTAGCCCAACTCTATCCATCCTTGGAAAAAGAAGGAAAAACCAAACTCACAGCCTATCTCAGTTCAAAAGATGTTGCTAGAGTCAAGATTGGGGACTCTGTCCGTTATACTACGACTAATGATGCGAAGAATCAAATTTTCCTGGATTCCACGATTACAAGTATTGATGCGACAGCTACAAAAACTGAACAAGGAAATTTCTTTAAAATTGAGGCGGAGACTAATTTAACTTCGGAGCAGGCTGCAACACTTCGTTATGGTTTAGAAGGCCGCCTGCAGATGATCACAGGGAAGAAAAGCTATCTCCGTTATTTTTGGGATCAATTTCTAAATAAAGGGTAATATTCGTGTTTTTCAGAGGATAAATGGTTTTAAAACTGTAAGAAGAGTTCATCTTGCAGTTTTTCTTTACGCTTAAAACAGAAAAACGTTATTTATTCGTAAAAACCTTGAATTTTTCATGCTTTTGTGGTAGAATGTGCTCAAGTAAAACGAAAGGCGAACTTTAAAATGTCAAAACAACTGATCTATTCGGGAAAAGCCAAGGATATCTATACAACTGAGGATGAAAATCTCATTATTTCAACTTACAAGGACCAGGCAACTGCCTTCAACGGTGTCAAGAAGGAGCAGATTGCGGGCAAGGGAGTCTTGAATAATCGGATTTCATCTTTTATTTTTGAGAAATTAAATGCGGCTGGTGTAGCGACTCATTTTGTGGAGAAGCTTTCGGATACGGAACAGCTCAATAAAAAGGTTGAGATTATTCCTTTGGAAGTTGTGCTCCGTAACTACACGGCTGGTTCCTTTTCAAAACGTTTTGGCGTAGAAGAAGGTATTGCATTTGAGACTCCAATTGTCGAATTTTACTATAAAAATGATGATTTGGATGATCCCTTTATCAATGACGAGCATGTGAAATTCCTTAAAATTGCGGATGACCAGCAGATTGCTTACTTGAAGGAAGAAACCCGTCGTATCAATGAGCTCTTGAAGGATTGGTTTGCTGAGATTGGCCTCAAGTTGATTGATTTTAAGCTAGAGTTCGGTTTTGATAAGGATGGCAAGATTATCTTGGCAGACGAGTTTTCACCAGATAACTGCCGTTTGTGGGATGCAGATGGCAACCACATGGACAAGGATGTTTTCCGCCGTGGCTTGGGTGAATTGACGGACGTTTACGAGATTGTCTGGGAAAAGTTGCAAGGTTTAAAATAACACCTTCAAGGTCGTTTGGGAACATTGCAAGAGCTGAAATAAAGGAATAAGAATTGATGGATAAACGTATTTTTGTTGAGAAAAAGGCTGATTTTCAGGTCAAGTCAGAGAGTTTGGTAAGGGAGCTCCAGCACAACTTGGGACTGTCAACTTTGAAAAGTATTCGCATTGTGCAAGTTTATGATGTCTTTGACTTGGCAGAGGACTTGTTTGCACCTGCAGAAAAGCACATCTTCTCTGAGCAGGTGACGGATCATGTCTTGGACGAAGCGGCCGTGCAAGCGGATCTTGCCAACTATGCTTTCTTTGCCATTGAAAGTTTGCCAGGGCAGTTTGACCAGCGTGCAGCTTCGGCACAGGAAGCCTTGCTTTTGCTGGGAAGTTCGAGTGACGTGACAGTCAACACAGCTCAACTTTACTTGATTAATAAAGATATTGATGCGACTGAGTTGGAAGCGGTCAAAAACTATCTGCTCAATCCAGTTGATTCTCGTTTCAAGGACATCACGACAGGGATTGCCAAGCAGGAATTTTCAGAGTCGGACAAGACCATTCCTAAATTGACTTTCTTTGAAAGTTATACGGCAGAAGACTTTGCTCGCTACAAGGCCGAGCAAGGGATGGCAATGGAAGTGGATGATTTGCTCTTTATCCAAGACTATTTCAAGTCAATCGGGCGCGTGCCGACAGAAACAGAGCTCAAGGTTTTGGACACTTATTGGTCTGACCACTGCCGTCATACAACATTCGAGACTGAGTTGAAAAACATTGACTTCTCAGCTTCTAAATTCCAAAAGCAATTGCAAGCGACTTATGACAAGTATATTGCCATGCGTGAGGAACTAGGTCGGTCTGAAAAGCCACAAACCTTGATGGATATGGCGACTATTTTTGGTCGTTATGAGCGTGCTAATGGTCGTTTGGACGATATGGAAGTGTCTGACGAAATCAATGCCTGCTCGGTTGAAATCGAAGTGGACGTTGATGGTGTCAAGGAACCTTGGCTCCTCATGTTTAAAAACGAAACCCACAACCACCCAACGGAAATTGAACCATTTGGTGGAGCGGCTACTTGTATCGGTGGCGCCATTCGTGACCCATTGTCAGGCCGTTCTTATGTTTACCAAGCTATGCGTATCTCAGGTGCTGGTGATATTACAGCTCCGATTTCGGAAACTCGCGCTGGTAAATTGCCACAACAAGTCATTTCGAAGACAGCGGCTCATGGTTATTCTTCGTATGGTAACCAAATTGGTCTGGCGACAACCTATGTTCGTGAATACTTCCACCCAGGTTTCGTTGCTAAGCGGATGGAGCTAGGTGCAGTTGTTGGTGCGGCTCCTAAGGGCAATGTGGTCCGTGAAAAACCGGAAGCTGGCGACGCTATTATCCTCCTCGGTGGTAAGACTGGACGTGACGGTGTCGGTGGTGCGACAGGCTCTTCTAAAGTTCAAACGGTTGAGTCTGTAGAGACTGCCGGTGCTGAGGTTCAAAAAGGGAATGCCATCGAAGAACGCAAGATTCAGCGCCTCTTCCGTAATGGCGATGTCACTCGTCTCATCAAGAAATCCAACGACTTTGGTGCTGGTGGTGTCTGTGTAGCCATCGGTGAATTGGCAGACGGTCTTGAAATCGACCTCAATAAGGTTCCTCTTAAATACCAAGGTTTGAACGGTACAGAAATTGCTATTTCTGAGTCTCAAGAACGGATGGCTGTGGTGGTTCGTCCTGAGGATGTAGATGCCTTCGTTGCGGAATGTAACAAAGAAAATATTGACGCTGTTGTGGTTGCGACAGTGACTGAAAAACCAAATCTTGTCATGCACTGGAATGGTGAAACCATCGTCGACTTGGAACGTCGCTTCCTTGATACAAACGGTGTGCGCGTAGTCGTTGATGCCAAGGTTGTGGACAAGGATGTCAAACTCCCAGAAGAACGCACAACAAGTACTAACACACTTGAAGCAGATACCCTTGCGGTTCTATCTGATCTTAACCATGCAAGTCAAAAAGGCTTGCAGACCATCTTTGACTGTTCGGTCGGTCGTTCAACGGTCAATCACCCACTTGGTGGTCGTTACCAACTCACACCAACTGAGGCATCTGTGCAGAAATTGCCAGTTCAACATGGAGTGACTCATACTGCGTCTGTTATGGCGCAAGGATTCAACCCTTATCTAGCAGAATGGTCTCCATACCACGGTGCTGCCTATGCAGTAATTGAAGCGACTGCTCGTTTGGTGGCTACTGGTGCCAACTGGTCTAAGGCTCGATTTTCTTACCAAGAGTATTTCGAGCGGATGGACAAACAAGCTGAGCGTTTTGGTCAGCCAGTAGCAGCTCTTCTAGGCTCTATCGAAGCACAAATCCAACTTGGCTTGCCATCTATCGGTGGTAAGGACTCTATGTCTGGTACTTTTGAAGAATTGACGGTACCACCAACCTTGGTTGCCTTTGGGGTAACGACAGCAGATAGTCGTAAGGTGCTCTCTCCTGAGTTCAAGACTGCTGGTGAAAATATCTACTACATCCCAGGTCAATCTTTGGCACAAGAGATTGATTTTGACTTGATTAAGTCTAACTTTGCTCACTTTGAAGCCATCCAAGCTGGACACAAAGTAACATCTGCATCAGCTGTCAAATACGGAGGTGTCCTTGAAAGCTTGGCACTTGCTACCTTTGGGAACCATATCGGTGCAGAGGTGACCTTGCCTGAACTTGAAACAGCTTTGACAGCTCAATTGGGTGGATTTGTCTTCACATCTCCTGAAGAAATCACTGGAGTAGAGAAGATTGGACAAACAAGCGCAGACTTTACACTCCTTGTCAACGGTGTGAAGCTAGATGGACACAAACTTGACAGTGCCTTTCAAGGAAAATTGGAAGAAGTTTACCCTACTGAATTTGCTCAAGCTAAAGAACTGGCAGAAGTGCCAGCTGTCGCTTCTGACGCAGTCATCAAAGCCAAGGAAACTATTGAAAAACCGGTGGTTTACATCCCAGTCTTCCCAGGAACCAACTCAGAATATGACTCAGCTAAGGCCTTTGAAAAAGAAGGTGCAGAGGTTAACTTGGTGCCATTTGTAACCTTGAATGAAGAAGCTATTGTCAAGTCAGTTGAAACCATGGTTGACAATATCGGCAAGGCAAACATTCTCTTCTTTGCAGGTGGATTCTCAGCTGCGGATGAGCCGGATGGATCAGCTAAGTTTATTGTCAATATCCTTCTTAATGAAAAAGTACGTTCAGCCATTGATGGCTTTATCGCTCGTGGTTGCTTGATTATCGGTATCTGTAATGGATTCCAAGCCCTCGTCAAATCAGGTCTTCTTCCATACGGAAACTTTGAAGATGCCAGCAGCACTAGCCCAACCCTTTTCTACAATGATGCCAACCAACACGTGGCTAAGATGGTGGAAACTCGGATTGCCAATACCAACTCACCATGGTTGGCTGGAGTACAAGTGGGCGATATCCATGTCATTCCAGTATCGCACGGTGAAGGGAAATTTGTCGTGACGGCAGAGGAATTTGCAGAGCTCCGTGCCAATGGTCAAATCTTTAGCCAATACGTTGATTTTGACGGCAAACCAAGCATGGATTCTAAGTACAATCCAAATGGTTCTGTAAATGCAATCGAAGGAATTACCAGCAAGAACGGCCAAATCATCGGTAAAATGGGACACTCAGAACGTTATGAAGACGGTCTCTTCCAAAACATCCCAGGAAATAAAGACCAGCACCTGTTTGCATCAGCTGTACGTTATTTCACAGGGAAATAAAAGGTATAAAAAATGACATACGAAGTAAAATCTCTTAATGAAGAATGTGGTGTTTTCGGTATCTGGGGGCATCCAGATGCTGCTAAATTAACCTATTTTGGGCTCCACAGTCTTCAGCACCGTGGTCAGGAGGGGGCAGGAATCCTCTCCAATGATCAAGGGAAACTAAAGCGTCATCGTGACATGGGGCTTTTATCAGAAGTGTTCAGAAACCCAGCTAATTTGGATAAATTGACAGGAACGAGCGCGATTGGGCATGTGCGTTATGCGACTGCTGGCGAAGCTTCTGTTGATAACATCCAGCCCTTCCTCTTTCGCTTTCATGATATGCAGTTTGGACTTGCTCATAACGGAAACTTGACCAATGCCGAATCGCTCAAGAAAGAATTGGAACAAAGAGGAGCAATTTTCAGTTCAACTTCGGACTCAGAAATCTTGGCTCACCTCATTCGTCGGAGTCACAATCCCAACTTGATGGGCAAAATCAAAGAGGCACTCAGCCTTGTAAAAGGTGGATTTGCTTATATCCTGCTGTTTGAGGACAAGTTGATTGCGGCTCTTGATCCTAATGGTTTTCGTCCACTTTCTATTGGGAAAATGGCAAACGGAGCGGTGGTCGTTTCGTCAGAAACCTGTGCTTTTGAAGTCATTGGTGCCGAGTGGATTCGTGATGTGAAACCAGGGGAAATTGTGATTGTGGATGACAATGGGATTCAGTACGATAGCTATACGAATGATACCCAGTTGGCGATCTGCTCTATGGAGTATATCTATTTTGCCCGTCCTGACTCTAATATTCATGGTGTTAATGTCCATACAGCTCGCAAACGTATGGGGGCTCAATTAGCGCGTGAATTTAAGCATGAGGCAGATATCGTGGTCGGTGTGCCAAATTCCTCGCTCAGCGCAGCTATGGGATTTGCAGAAGAATCTGGTCTGCCAAATGAAATGGGTCTCATCAAAAACCAATACACCCAACGCACCTTTATCCAACCGACTCAAGAATTGCGGGAGCAAGGAGTGCGGATGAAACTGTCTGCTGTTTCGGGTGTTGTCAAAGGCAAACGTGTGGTCATGATTGATGATTCCATTGTTCGTGGGACGACCTCTCGCCGTATCGTTCAGCTTTTGAAAGAAGCAGGTGCGTCTGAGGTTCACGTTGCCATTGGTAGTCCAGCGCTAGCTTATCCATGTTTTTACGGGATTGATATCCAGACGCGTCAGGAGTTGATTGCGGCCAATCATACGGTCGAAGAAACTCGCCAAATCATTGGTGCGGATAGCCTGACCTATCTTTCGATTGATGGCTTGATTGATTCGATTGGTATTGAAACAGATGCGCCGAATGGTGGTCTCTGTGTCGCTTACTTTGACGGCGATTATCCAACACCTCTTTATGACTATGAGGAAGACTATCGTAGAAGTTTGGAAGAAAAGACCAGTTTTTACAAATAGGCGGATGAAGGCTCTCCATTAAAGGAAAGGAAGAGGAAAAAAGATGACAAATAAAAATGCTTATGCTCCACGTCTCGCTACTGACTAAAAGCTAAAGCATTTGTCAGTAGACGCTTTGCCCTATGGGACCAAAGCTAGAGCCCTGACTAGTATTTTTAGATAAAATAATTGTTTATCTAAAAATACGTCGCAATCTTCTCAAAGAAAAGGAAAAATAAAATGGCAAATAAAAATGCGTACGCCCAGTCGGGTGTAGATGTTGAAGCGGGTTATGAAGTTGTTGAGCGGATCAAAAAGCATGTGGCTCGCACGGAGCGTGCGGGTGTTATGGGAGCTCTTGGTGGTTTCGGTGGCATGTTTGACCTCTCAAAAACAGGTGTCAAAGAGCCTGTCTTGATTTCAGGGACTGATGGTGTCGGAACCAAGCTCATGTTGGCCATCAAATACGACAAGCATGATACCATCGGTCAGGACTGTGTGGCCATGTGTGTCAATGATATCATCGCTGCAGGTGCGGAGCCCCTCTATTTCCTCGACTATGTGGCGACAGGGAAGAATGAACCAGCTAAACTAGAACAAGTGGTTGCTGGTGTGGCAGAAGGCTGTGTGCAGGCAGGTGCAGCCCTCATTGGTGGGGAAACAGCTGAAATGCCTGGTATGTATGGCGAAGATGACTACGACTTGGCTGGATTTGCGGTCGGCGTAGCTGAAAAATCTCAAATCATTGACGGTTCAAAGGTGGCAGAAGGCGATGTTCTTCTCGGACTTGCCTCAAGTGGGATTCACTCAAATGGTTACTCCCTCGTTCGTCGTGTTTTTGCGGACTACACAGGTGAGGAAGTCTTGCCGGAATTGGAAGGCAAGAAACTCAAGGAAGTCCTTCTTGAGCCGACTCGTATCTATGTCAAGGCTGTCTTGCCACTCATCAAGGAAGAGTTAGTCAACGGCATTGCCCACATCACAGGTGGTGGTTTCATCGAGAATGTCCCTCGTATGTTTGCGGCTGACCTAGCTGCGGAAATTGAAGAAGACAAGGTTCCAGTGCTTCCTATTTTCAAGGCTCTTGAAAAATACGGTGAAATCAAGCATGAAGAAATGTTTGAAATCTTCAATATGGGTGTGGGACTCATGCTGGCAGTTAGCCCTGAAAATGTAGGTCGCGTCAAGGAATTGCTGGATGAACCAGTTTATGAAATTGGTCGCATCGTCAAGAAAGAAAACGAAAGTGTCATCATCAAATGAAAAAAATAGCGGTTTTTGCCTCTGGTAATGGCTCAAACTTTCAGGTGATTGCCGAAGAATTTCCGGTGGAATTTGTTTTTTCAGACCATCGTGACGCCTATGTGCTGGAACGTGCAGACAAGCTCGGCGTCCTGTCCTATGCTTTTGAACTCAAGGAGTTTGAGAACAAGGCGGACTACGAAGCAGCTCTTGCCGAACTCTTGGAAGAACACCAGATTGACTTGGTTTGTTTGGCGGGTTATATGAAAATCGTCGGCCCAACCTTATTGGCGGCTTATGAAGGTCGAATTATCAACATTCATCCGGCCTACCTGCCAGAATTTCCAGGAGCTCATGGGATTGAGGACGCTTGGAATGCTGGAGTTACTGAGAGCGGCGTGACCATTCACTGGGTGGACTCAGGTGTGGATACAGGCAAGGTCATCAAACAAGTCCGTGTGCCACGGCTAGCTGATGATACCATCGAAAGCTTTGAAGCTCGGATTCATGAGGCAGAGTACAAGTTGTATCCAGAGGTGCTGGATAGCTTGGGAGTGGAGAGAAGGTATGAATGATAAATAAAATTAAATCGTCCCCTTTTTTGAAAACAATTGTATTTTTTTCGGCATTTTCAATTTTGTTGTTTGTTGTTGATTCTTTTGATTTGATAACAAAAATATTTGGATTCCTTGGTATGAAACCGAATCATATGAATAGTTGGTTAGCATACATAGGCTCTATATCAGGATTGTTGATGACTTCTTATATTTATACCGCTTCTCTCAAGAAGGATAGCGATATTAGAGAGATAGAACAACGTTATAATAATTTACCAATATTAATAATGGGAGTAGAATTAATAGATAATAAACTTCAGATATCAGCAAAGAATATTGGATTAAATCATGCAATTCTAAAGTATTGGAAATTGAATGAATTTGAAGATCAGAGTGAAAATACTCAACAATTACATGGAACAAAAGGTGACATTAATCAATTTCCAATTGTTGAAAAAGACAAAGACGAAGAATATTCTGTAAAAATTCCTCTTGATGAAGGTATAGAAATTTCAAATATTAAAGAAATAATAATTATATATACTGACATTTTTGGAAAAAATTATTATTATAATAAATTCAAAAACGAAAATGGTAAGTTTGAACAATCTCAATATGCGATATTTGATCAAAATAGAACTGAAAAAAATAAAGTAAAAATAAGTAAATGAAAGGAAAAAACATGACTAAACGCGCCTTAATCAGCGTCTCAGATAAAGCAGGCATTGTTGAATTTGCCCAAGAACTTAAAAAACTTGGTTGGGAGATTATCTCGACAGGTGGGACAAAGGTTGCCCTTGACAATGCTGGGGTGGAGACCATTGCAATTGATGATGTGACGGGCTTCCCAGAAATGATGGATGGCCGTGTCAAGACCCTTCACCCAAATATCCATGGTGGGCTCCTCGCTCGTCGTGATCTCGATAGCCATCTAGAGGCTGCTAAGGACAATCAAATCGAACTCATCGACCTTGTGGTGGTCAACCTTTACCCATTCAAGGAAACCATTCTTAAACCAGACGTGACGTACGCTGATGCGGTTGAGAACATCGATATCGGTGGGCCATCTATGCTTCGTTCAGCAGCTAAAAACCACGCTAGCGTGACCGTTGTTGTAGACCCTGCTGACTATGCTGTTGTTCTTGACGAATTGGCAGCAAACGGCGAAACCTCTTATGAAACTCGCCAACGTTTGGCGGCTAAGGTTTTCCGTCACACAGCAGCTTACGATGCCTTGATTGCAGAGTATTTCACAGCTCAAGTGGGTGAAAGCAAACCTGAAAAACTCACTCTGACTTATGACCTTAAACAAGCTATGCGTTACGGTGAAAATCCTCAACAAGACGCAGATTTCTACCAAAAAGCCTTGCCGACAGATTACTCCATCGCTTCAGCGAAACAGCTTAACGGGAAGGAATTGTCCTTTAACAATATCCGCGATGCGGATGCTGCTATTCGTATTATTCGTGATTTTAAAGAACGTCCAACCGTTGTGGCTCTCAAACACATGAACCCATGTGGAATCGGTCAGGCAGATGACATCGAGACTGCTTGGGATTATGCTTATGAGTCTGACCCAGTGTCTATCTTTGGTGGAATTGTTGTTCTCAACCGTGAGGTGGACGCTGCGACAGCTGAGAAGATGCACGATGTCTTCCTTGAAATCATCATTGCACCAAGCTATACGGATGAAGCGCTAGCTATTTTGACCAACAAAAAGAAAAACTTGCGTATCCTTGCTTTGCCATTTGATGCTCAAGATGCTAGCGAAATAGAAGCAGAATACACAGGCGTTGTCGGTGGACTTCTCGTGCAAAACCAAGACGTGGTCAAGGAAAGCCCAGCTGACTGGCAAGTGGTAACAAAACGCCAGCCAACTGAGACAGAAGCAACCGCCCTTGAGTTCGCTTGGAAAGCTATCAAATATGTCAAATCAAACGGTATCATCGTGACCAACGACCACATGACACTTGGTGTTGGTCCTGGCCAAACCAACCGTGTAGCTTCGGTCCGTATTGCTATTGACCAAGCTAAAGATCGTCTGGACGGTGCTGTTCTTGCTTCGGATGCCTTCTTCCCATTTGCGGATAATGTGGAAGAAATCGCTAAAGCAGGTATTAAGGCTATCATCCAGCCAGGAGGCTCTGTCCGTGACCAAGAGTCCATCGAAGCAGCGGACAAATATGGCTTGACTATGGTCTTCACAGGCGTGAGACATTTTAGGCATTAAAAAATGAGGATTATACAAGAATCTGGTATCTTTATATAATTAGGTAAATCAATAGAATGGAGAAGTTAAGATGTCATTAAATATAGGGATGTCGTTATCTGGGCCAACCATTGGAATTAGTCCAGATTTTGGAGAATTAATAAATGCTATCAATAAAAGAAGATATATCAGAAAAAGCAGAATTGAAAATATACATTTTCCTTTGGTTGGTCAAAGTACTATGTCATGGAAACTTAGAGGTGATTACAAGCATGGTTTTTATGCCTTCTCTTCGATAGCATTCGAAGGAGAATTTGGATCAAATCCAGATGTATTTATGATTTTTTCAAAGAATGACAGTCTGATAGAATTTAATAGTAAAGAGCATTCGTTAAATGATGATGATTTAACAGTGGTTAAACTAAAACAAAATATTTTTAAAAACAACAAGTATAAATATGGGATTGAAAAGGAGCTTAATTATTATTCTAACAGTGAATCAGAGTATGATATTCGCCCTTTCATTATTGTTGTATTTGGCGAAGTTTCGTTAGGATTTGCTACTGTCACATTGATAAATAAAAGTTCAAGTACAGCAAATTCAAATGGATTTATTGAGGGAATAATGCCAGGGACGGGAGTAACCCCTTTTCAACCACAGGCAAGAAAACTAGTATGGCCAACTGGCAAAGATCTATTACGTACATTAAAGGAACCTCAAACTGGTCGTTCTTTTAGGTTAGATAAAGAACAGGTTGATAATATTTTAAATTTGAAAAGGTATTTTGTTAATTTATTGGAACCGAACATTGCTAAAGTGTTGAAAGAGGAATATATAACGGAGTGAGACATTTTAGACATTAAGAAGTAAAAGGGAAGAAAACAGTTTCTTTCCTTTTTTGGTTTAAAATGCTAAGTGAAACAAGATTAAAACGAACGTTTATGATATAATGTTAGTAAATAATTCGCAAAAGAGGTTGAGAGATGAAGCTGTTAGTTGTCGGTTCGGGTGGTCGTGAACATGCGATTGCTAAGAAGTTGCTTGAGTCAAAAGACGTTGAAAAAGTTTTTGTAGCTCCTGGAAATGACGGAATGACTCTGGATGGGCTGGAATTGGTGAATATCTCTATTTCCGAACATTCTAAGTTGATTGACTTTGCAAGGAGCAACGATATCGCTTGGACCTTCATCGGGCCAGATGATGCCCTTGCTGCTGGTATCGTGGATGATTTTAACAAAGCTGGGCTCAAGGCTTTTGGTCCGACTAGGGCTGCAGCGGAGCTGGAGTGGTCCAAGGATTTTGCTAAGGAAATCATGGTCAAATATGACGTTCCGACAGCAGCCTATGGCACATTTTCAGATTTCGAGGAGGCCAAGGCTTATATAGAGGAGAAAGGCGCTCCTATCGTTGTCAAGGCGGATGGATTGGCGCTCGGGAAAGGTGTCGTCGTTGCGGAGACGATTGAGCAAGCAGTCGAAGCTGCTCATGAAATGCTTTTGGACAATAAATTCGGTGATTCTGGTGCGCGTGTGGTTATTGAGGAATTCCTCGACGGGGAGGAGTTCTCCCTCTTTGCCTTTGTCAATGGGGACAAGTTCTACATCATGCCAACAGCACAGGATCACAAACGTGCTTACGATGGCGACAAGGGCCCTAATACGGGCGGTATGGGAGCTTATGCGCCAGTTCCTCACTTGCTACAGAGCGTGGTTGACACAGCAGTGGAGACTATTGTCAAGCCGGTTATCGAAGGGATGATCAAAGAAGGTCGCCCGTATCTTGGTGTCCTTTACGCTGGTCTTATCTTGACAGCAGATGGCCCTAAGGTGATCGAGTTTAACGCTCGATTTGGAGATCCCGAAACTCAGATTATCTTGCCTCGTTTGACATCTGATTTTGCACAAAATATCACGGATATTCTCGATAGCAAGGAGCCGAACATCACGTGGACGGACAAGGGCGTGACTCTGGGTGTGGTTGTCGCATCCAAGGGCTATCCGCTAGATTATGCAAAGGGTGTCGAGTTGCCAACTAAGACAGAAGGCAATATCATCACCTACTATGCAGGGGCTAAGTTTGCGGAAAATAGCAGAGCACTGCTATCCAACGGCGGACGAGTTTATATGCTGGTCACCACAGCCGCTACCGTCAAAGAAACCCAAGATATCATCTACAAAGAACTCGACAAACAAAACACAGAAGGCCTCTTCTACCGAACCGATATCGGAAGCAAGGCAATTAAGTAAAGATATAAGAATAACGTGACGAAGTCGCCAAATACGATAATGGTCGTTTGATTTGCGAGCATTAGCGAGCTAATATAGAGCAATCACCGCCGTTGTGAAAGAAGGCTTGGCTTTGTTAGCCAAGCCTTCAGGGAAATCGGAAGACCTTGGGCTTCCGATTTAGGCATGAGACACCTTTGGTGGCCGCTGCCGTCCCTCACAACCTAAGGTGATTGAAAAAAGAAAGGAAAGAAAAGGGAAAATTATGACTAAACCAATTATTTCCATCATCATGGGCTCAAAATCCGACTGGGCAACCATGCAAAAAACCGCCGAAGTCCTAGACCGTTTCGGTGTAGCCTACGAAAAGAAGGTTGTCTCTGCCCACCGTACACCTGATCTCATGTTCAGACATGCCGAAGAAGCACGTAGTCGTGGTATCAAGGTCATTATCGCAGGTGCAGGTGGCGCAGCTCATTTGCCAGGTATGGTTGCTGCTAAAACAACCCTTCCTGTCATCGGTGTACCCGTCAAATCGCGTGCCCTTAGTGGCGTGGACTCGCTCTACTCTATCGTACAGATGCCGGGTGGCGTGCCTGTCGCAACTATGGCTATCGGTGAAGCAGGAGCGACTAACGCTGCCCTCTTTGCCCTCCGTCTCCTGTCAGTAGAGGATCAGGCTATCGCGATAGCATTGGCAGATTTCGCAGAAGAGCAAGGAAAAATCGCAGAGGAGTCTACAAATGAGCTCATCTAAAACAATCGGAATTATCGGTGGCGGTCAGCTTGGTCAGATGATGGCCATTTCTGCTATCTATATGGGGCACAAGGTCATCGCGCTGGATCCTGCGGCGGATTGCCCAGCCTCTCGTGTGGCGGAAATCATCGTGGCACCTTATAACGATGTGAACGCCCTTCGCCAGTTGGCTGAGCGTTGCGATGTCCTTACCTATGAGTTTGAAAATGTCGATGCTGACGGTCTTGATGCTGTTATCAAGAATGGTCAGCTCCCTCAAGGGACAGACCTACTCCGCATTTCTCAAAATCGCATCTTTGAAAAGGACTTTCTCTCAAACAAGGCCCAAGTCACTGTGGCACCCTACAAGGTTGTGACTTCAAGCCAAGACTTGGCAGATATTGACCTATCGAAAAACTATGTCCTCAAGACTGCGACTGGTGGCTACGATGGGCATGGACAAAAGGTCATTCGCTCAGAAGCAGACTTGGAAGAAGCCTATGCGCTAGCCGACTCAGCAGACTGCGTCTTGGAAGAATTTGTCAACTTCGACCTTGAAATCTCCATTATCGTGTCTGGTAATGGCAAGGACGTGACGGTTTTCCCAGTTCAGGAAAATATCCACCGCAACAATATCCTGTCTAAGACCATTGTGCCAGCCCGCATTCCAGCAAGCTTAGCCGACAAGGCTAAAGCTATGGCAGTGCGAATCGCAGACCAGCTCAATTTGTCTGGAACACTTTGTGTGGAAATGTTTGCGACAGCTGACGACATTATCGTCAATGAGATTGCTCCGCGACCACACAACTCTGGGCATTATTCTATCGAAGCCTGCGACTTCTCGCAGTTTGACACCCATATCTTGGGTGTTCTCGGATCACCATTACCAGCAATTAAACTGCATGCCCCAGCCCTTATGCTCAACGTTCTCGGCCAGCATGTTGAGGCCGCTGAAAACTATGTCACAGAAAATCCAAGCGCCCACCTCCACATGTATGGTAAAATAGAAGCGAAACACAACCGCAAAATGGGGCATGTGACTTTGTTTAGTGATGTGCCGGATAGTGTGGATGAGTTTGGTGAAGGGATTGATTTTTGAAATGGCAGAAGAATTTGATGAATTGCTAGATGATGAAATAACGACCGTAACACTGACTTATACGGACGATTTGATTGTTCCAGAGATTGCGGATAGAGAGGGGATTCATATTTTAGAGAGAGCTGGTAATCAGCTGGTCTTAGAATATTCTTGTTCTGTGAAGGAAGTAAAGGATTATCTGAGTAGTTACGGCCTGCCTAGAAATCCTGAGAGAATTTCATTTGAATTTTCTATACATGAAGACTCAGAAAATGATAATCTTTAAAGCTAAATGGAGACCAGTTTATGATTCAAATCATCGTAAACGCTTTTGTGGAGGAAGGAAAAGAAATCGCCGTTGTAGAAGTGCTTTTTGCCAGCGCTGACCATGAAAAAGTAAAAGCCAAATATCAGGAATTAAAGATCCAATATCCAGACAATTATCTGGCTATCTATGATTTGCCATTGGATACAGATCTAAGTAGCTTACCGCACTATCCGTCGGTAGCTATAAGCAAGGAGGAGTTTAATTAGCCTATGAAAACTATTGGTCTAATTGGTGGTATGAGTTGGGAAAGCACCACATCTTACTACCAAATCATCAACGAAACCATCAAAAAAGAGCTGGGTGGCTTGCATTCAGCTAAGATTCTACTTTATAGTGTTGATTTTGCAGAGATTGAGCATTATCAAGCAGTCGGAGACTGGGAGAAAAGCGGTCAACTTTTGACAGATATTGCTCAGCGCTTGGAGCAAGCAGGTGCGGATTTCATCGTTATTTGTACCAACACCATGCACAAGGTTGCTCCGCAGATACAAGGAAAGATTACGATTCCAATCTTGCATATTGCACAAGCAACTGCGCAGGCCTTGTTGACTAACGGCATTCAAAAAGTCGGCCTCCTAGGGACCAAGTACACCATGACTCAAGATTTTTACAAGGAAAAATTAATAGAGTCTGGGTTAGAAGTGCTGATTCCAGACCAAGCTGGAATTACAGAGGTCAATCGAATCATTTATGACGAACTTTGCCTAGGGAACATCAAAGAAAGCTCAAAGCAGACTTATCTTGCCGTTATAGATGATTTGAAAAAAGCAGGCGCTGAAGCTGTTATCTTGGGGTGTACCGAGATTGGCCTCCTCGTCAAGCAATCCGACACCGACCTGCCTCTCTACGACACAACAGTGATTCATGCAGAGAAAGCGGCGGAGTGGGCGGTAAATAAGTGACCATAGAAGTCAAGCACAACCATAGATTAGGGCATGTAACTTTGTTTAGTGATGCGCCGGATAGTGTGGTTGAGTTTGGGGAAAGGATTGATTTTTAAAATGATAGAAGAATTCGATGATGTATTTGAAGATGATATTACTACTCTAACATTTACTTATGCGGATGATGTAGTCATTCCAGAAATTCCAGATGCAGAAGGGATTCATATTGTAGAGAGAACAAATAATCAACTAATAATAGAGCATACGCGCGATGATGATGAGGTCTATGATTATATAAAGAGTTTTGGATTAACGAGCCGTCCTATAAAACTTTCGATTGAATTTTTTGCTTACGAAGATCCTGAGGAAGAATAGTATTTAAATTGAATGGGGAGAATTTATGATTCAACTCTTTGTCAATACTTTTGTAAAAAAAGATAATCAGTTAGAAAATTTGTCTCACATCGCTACGATAGTTGGAGTTCTATTAGCCATTATTGTTGCGATCGGGGGAGTTATTAAATATTTTCGTGAGAAAAAAGATAAAGAATATGAACGATACATAGAGGGAAAAAGAAATAAGAGAGACAAGTTAACAGCAACCTACAATGAGCTACTTAAGATTATTGCTTTATTTCCCAATAAAACGCCCTATGATATTATGAATAACATATCGTTTTCCCCAGTATTTAATTTTGAAGACTTTGATACGGTGAATAGAATTTTGGAAATTCAGATTAAGGAAGATTATCAAAAGCGATTAGAGCGAAAAGGTCTTACTTATCAAGATGAAGAAGATATCAAAACAGAAATTCGGAATAGAGAATACTATATCAAGGAAATAGAAAAAATCAAAAATCAGTATTTTTTAGCTAAGAAAGAATATGAACGATTTAGAAGTACCGATAAGATTATTGAATTGTATGCCAGTCAAGACGTAAAAAATTGCTTAGTCAAGTTTGATGTTACTTGGCACAACGCTTTTATTGCAGGTAGACTTTTAGAATATAACGATGGTAGAAATAATAAATTGGATAATATTCGTTGGGAACTAGAATTTATAATTAGAAAAGATTTAGGTATTATGTAATAAAAAATGTAGAAAAATCAATTAATTTACTAATACTCATTTTATTGCATGTACTTAATGATAATCAGAAATTTATAAGTCATAAAGGAGAATGGTTAACCTAAACAGAGATGAGTGAGAAAAAGAAAAAATGTATAATTTGTACTATTGAAAAATCAGAAAATAACTTTAATACAGAACATATAATACTTGAGAGTTTAGGCGGAAATAGACAACCAGAGAATACACTTAAAGATGTATGTAAGACCTGTAATTCAAAATTAGGGATGCATGTTGATTCGAAATTTGTAAATAGTCCATTATTAGAGTTTATTCGGAATAGGAAAGGTATTAAAGGAAAAAATGGAGTCCCCGGTCTAGATAAATTTGATTTTCCTTTTTGGATTCCAGAAATTACGGGAAATTTGATGACAAATAAGAAGACTGGAGATATAACAGGCTATAGAGCAAAGTATGGAAAAAGCGAAAATTTTATTTTTGCTCCTAAAAATGTTGACGTAGGATATTTTAAACAGCATATAGAATCTTATAGTGATGATGAGATAAAAACTAGAATTATTGATTTTGATAACGTCCCACTTTTTCCACGACTTGATAATATTAGTCTTCCTCAAGGTACGGTAGAAGAGTACCTAAAGTATGCATTCTTTCCTTTGTCTATGAAAATATCATTTGAATACGCATATAAATATCTTGGAGAGCCATGGTTAAACCAAAGGATTTCAAAAGATATACAGGAAGTGCTATTTCAATTATGTCAAGGAAATACACTAATCAAAATACCTACAGATACTATTTTATCTATGGGAAATAATCTTTCAAATGAAATAATAGTTGAGTTTGAAGAAGAAGGTGATAAAATTTATGTGAGGATTGATATCTTTGGTATTTTTAATTCTAGAATGTTAATAGGTTATGAAAATTCACTAATAAATCTGGGAAGTGAGTACCCAAAATTGAAAATTGATGTAAGTAGTTCTAACACAAAGGGTTTTGAGGTTATATATCTATAAAAATTAGAAAGTATTCATAAGAGTTAACTATAGGATTAAATGAGAATGCAGAAGCATTTGAATATAGACAAACTAAAGCCATTGAAGAACAACAATAGAAATGAAAATAAAGATTTCCTAATGTTATTCTGGCTAAGTGAACCATCAAAAGAAAGGAAAATAAAACAACATGATTAACCGTTACTCTCGCCCTGAGATGGCGAATATTTGGAGTGAAGAAAATAAATACCGAGCTTGGCTTGAGGTGGAAATCTTGGCTGATGAGGCATGGGCTGAGTTGGGGGAAATCCCTAAGGAAGATGTGGCTTCGATTCGCGAGAAGGCGGACTTTGACATTGACCGTATTTTGGAGATTGAGCAAGAGACTCGCCACGATGTGGTAGCTTTTACACGAGCGGTTTCTGAGACTCTTGGTGAAGAGCGCAAGTGGGTTCACTATGGTTTGACTTCTACTGACGTGGTGGATACTGCCTACGGTTATCTTTACAAGCAAGCCAACGACATCATCCGTCGTGACCTTGAAAACTTCACCAACATCATCGCTGATAAGGCCAAGGAGCACAAGTTCACCATCATGATGGGTCGTACCCACGGGGTGCACGCTGAGCCGACGACTTTTGGTCTCAAGCTTGCGACTTGGTACAGCGAAATGAAGCGCAACATCGAGCGTTTCGAGCATGCGGCTGCTGGTGTGGAAGCTGGTAAGATTTCTGGTGCGGTTGGGAACTTTGCCAACATCCCACCATTTGTTGAAAAATACGTCTGCGACAAATTGGGTATCCGTGCTCAAGAAATCTCTACACAGGTCCTTCCTCGTGACCTTCATGCTGAGTATTTTGCAGTTCTTGCTAGCATCGCAACTTCGATCGAGCGTATGGCAACGGAAATCCGTGGTCTTCAAAAATCGGAACAACGTGAAGTGGAAGAATTCTTTGCCAAGGGGCAAAAAGGGTCTTCAGCAATGCCTCACAAACGCAACCCTATCGGTTCTGAGAACATGACAGGTCTGGCGCGTGTTATTCGTGGTCACATGGTGACAGCTTATGAAAATGTTGCTCTCTGGCACGAACGCGATATTTCTCACTCATCAGCTGAGCGTATCATCACACCAGATACGACCATCTTGATCGACTACATGCTCAACCGTTTTGGCAATATCGTCAAGAACTTGACAGTCTTCCCAGAAAACATGATCCGCAACATGAACTCTACTTTTGGTTTGATTTTCAGCCAACGTGCTATGTTGACCTTGATTGAGAAAGGCATGACCCGTGAGCAAGCCTATGACTTGGTACAACCAAAAACAGCTCAATCATGGGATAACCAAGTAGACTTCAAACCACTCCTTGAAGCAGATCCAGAAGTGACTTCACGCCTCACTCAAGAAGAAATCGATGAAATCTTCAACCCTGCATACTACACCAAACGGGTGGATGAGATCTTTGAACGTATCGGACTTGGTAATTAATCATAAAACAAAAAAGCGAGATTCAATCTCGCTTTTTTCTATTCTCTTAGAAGAATCTTAGTCTTCTTTTCTCTTAGTCAGTCCGTAGGCTGCTAGTGTGGCCATGAGGCCTGCTGCGACCAAGCCTGCAGAGTCTTGACTTCCTGTTGCAGGGAGTTGTTTTTCATCTGCTTTGGCAGTAGTTGGTGCAGTTTGCTCAGCTTTCTCAACGGCAGTGCCGACTTCGACCACCTGAGCGACCGCTTCCTGTGTTACCACGCTATTGACAAGCGTTCTTTCTTCTTTTCCATCAGCACTAGTGCTCACAGAGTAGAAGGCAGTACGGTGGCCGTTGGCTCCTTTAGTAACAACTTGCGTTTGTCCTTTTGGTAATTGAGGATTTTCACGTGTCACAGTAGTGAATGGAATTTCTTCCTCTTGGATATCCAGTCTTGGTTTTGTTTCTGCGGCTGGAGCAAGACCGTGTTCGTCCCCTTTGTGCGTAATAGGGGTGCCGATTTCAACCACTTGGGTCACAGGTTCTTTGGTTACTTGGCTATCTAGTACCGTTTCTGTTTGTTTCCCATTTTCAGTAAGGACAGAGATGTAATGAGTGCGTTCGCCCTCTACACCTGGTGTGATGATCTTTTCCTGACCGGCTGGGAGGTTCGGATTTTCCTTCTTGATGACCTCAAATGGAATCTTTTCTGCTCTTGTGATGAGTTCCGGTTTGGTTTCAACATTGGCAGCTAGTTCGTTTTCATCGAGGCTTCCTGAGTGGGTTGCCGCTGGTTTAAGGCTTAGGCGGGCTGCTTTGAGCTTGGCTACGAGAGCGTCTAACTCGGCTTGTTTGTTACGGTTGAGGTTGTAGTTGAGAGCTTCTTTCGCTGCATTTAGGGCCTCCAAGCTTTCCTTGCTGTATCCATCCAAGTTTGCAGGGATTTGAGCAAGTTCCTCACGGAGGGCATTGTAGTTAGCGCGGAAGTAGTCTTTATTATTGTCTGCAAAGGCAGTCATGAGTTCAAAGATTTCTTCTTCCTTGTACTCAGCACTTGGTCTGTCTGCCCAGATAGCAAGCATGCTTCCGACGGTTGGAAGGTCTACCTCAGGATATTTGGTAGATGCAAGCTGGTTAAATGGTGTTTTTTTAGTATTTTCAATTGCTTTTTTGAGGAAACCACCACCATCTTCAGGTTTCTGGCCGAGAATGTAGTACCAGTCTCCGTTGGTGTTAAGGAATTTGTAGCCTTTGCTTGCCAGGTACTGAGGAGATGCAAGGTTGTAACCCCACCATCCCTTAGACCAGTAAGAGATGATGACATCCTTGTCAAACTCAACATCATCCTTGTCCTCGTAGTAGAAACCATCGTTGAAGGCCATTGGTTGAAGGCCTCTTTCTTTGGCCATAGCAGCAAGAGTGTTAGAGTACTCAGCAAACTTGCCATAGAGTCCATACCATTTGAGGTAGTACCAGCCTTGCGCGTTGGTAGCATCATTGGCATATTCGTCTGTACCGTAGTTGAAGATCTTAGTTTTGCCTGCAAAGAAGTCCATGTACTTGCCGATGAGGGCTTTGACAAAGTTCATGGCTTCTTCGTTTTCAAGGTCCATGGTTGTTTTGGAGACCTTGTCAAAGTAGGCTTGAGGATTTTGGATACCTAATTTTTCCATAGCGACAAGCATGGCATCCATGTGACCTGGGCTGTTGATTGCTGGAATTAGTCCAAGACCTTTTGATTTTGCGTACTCGATCAATTCAGTGATTTCAGCTTGACTAAGAGTGGTACCATTTGGATCATCGTAGTAAGCTTTTGTTCCTTCTATGATAGCCTTCTTGACATCATCGCTTGCATAAGTTTTTCCGTTAGCTGTGATGGTCATGTCATCAAGGAGGAAGCGAAGTCCATCGTTTCCTAGGAGAAGATGCACATCAGAGTAGCCGAGCTCGCTCGCTTTGTCTACGATACGTTTGAGTTGGTCGAGCGTGAAGTACTTACGTCCAGCATCGATAGAGATTACTTTGTTCTTGGCAAGCTTTTCAACTTCGCGTTTCGCGTCTTCTTCTTTTTGAGCTTCTGGTGTGAAGGTCAAATTGCTTACAGCTTCTTGGAGTTTTGCGATTGCTTGGTCAATGGTGTCTTGTTGGGCACGGCTGAGGTTGCTATCGAGTGAGCGAATAGCTTTTTCAGCTTCTTTTACAGCTGCGACACTTTCTGCAGTATAGCGGTTAAGGTCTGTTGGTACTTCTTTCAGAGCTTGCTCAGCAGACTCATAGTCAGCTGCGAAGTATTCAGCATTGGCATTTGCGAAGCTACGCATGAGTTTGAAGAGGCGTGATGGTGAATAGCGTGCAGATGGGGTATCCGCCCAAGCAGCTACCATACCCCCGATGAACGGGATAGTAGCCCCATCAGATTTTGGTACAGAAGTGATTGGAGTGTTCTTGATACCATTGAGTCCTTGGTCGAGGTTGTACCAGCCTTGGCCATCGGCATTTCGTCCGAGGACGTAGTACCAAGCATCGTTGGTATTAAGGATTTGGTGGCCTTTTTCAACTAGAAGTTTAGAAGAAGCGACGTCGTATCCGCCCCATCCACCAGTCCACATTGAAACGATGATGTCTTTGTCAAAAGTACCAAAGCTAGTGTCGCTATTATAGTAGATACCGTCGTTAAAGGCCATTGGTTTGAGACCGTGAGATTTGACGATGCGAGCAAGGTCGTTAGCGTAGGCGATAAATTTATCATAGCCCTTGTCTGGGAAACCATCTTCTGGATACCATTTATAGGCTTGAAGAACGCTCCAGCCTTTAGCGTCTGTAGCATCATTGGCGTACTCGTCTAGTCCGATATTGAAAATATCAGTTTTTCCAGCAAAGTATGCAGCATACTTGTCGATCAGGGCTTTGGTAAACTCAACAGCTTCTTTGTTATCCAGGTCAACGGTACGAGCAGATTCCTTACCAAAGTAGTTGAAGTTCGGTTTTTGGATACCTAGTTCTTTCATGGCATGCAAAATCGCATCCATGTGCCCAGGGCTATTAACGGTTGGGATTAGTCCGATACCCTTATCTTTGGCATAGTTAATCAAGTCCGTCATCTGGCTCTCTGTCAAGTGGTTGCCATTTGGATCCTTGTAGTAGGCATCTGTTCCATTTTCGAGCGCACGTTTGACATCATCACTTGCATAGGTTTTACCATTGGCTGTGATCGTCATGTCGTCCAACATAAAACGCATGCCGTCATTTCCAACTAGTAGATGAAGATCAGTATAACCGTAGTGTTTGGCTTTGTCGATGATTTCTTTGAGTTGGTCTGGAGAGAAGTACTTGCGTCCAGCGTCGATTGAGATCATTTTTCTTTTTGCCAGTTTTTCATTTACCTGAGGTGCTCGTTCCGTACTAGGAGTGGTTACTGCAGGTGTGGCTGCTTCATTTTTCTTTTCTGAAGGAGAGTTTTCTGCAGGAGTTTCAGCTGGGGCAGGACTCTCTTTCTCGGCAGTAGGCGTTGGAGCAGCATTTTCTGTCACAACTGGTGCGCTTGACTCTTCTGTTTTTGGAGCAACTGTTCGAGGAGCCTCCTGGTCTTCTTTGACCTCCTCTTTTACAAGTTTGTCAGCCTTTTC
Organism: Streptococcus sp. GP0011; assembly: GCF_030546305.1. Classification (GTDB taxonomy): domain Bacteria; phylum Bacillota; class Bacilli; order Lactobacillales; family Streptococcaceae; genus Streptococcus. The sequence goes on from NZ_JAUONR010000009.1 coordinate 39,947, forward strand.
TTCCAGTTTTTCTGGGACCTTGGAGTCTACAGCTTCTTCGGTTGCTTGTGGACTCTCCTGAATCGTTTGAACAGTTTCTTCAGCTGTTGGAGCTGGAGTAATCCCATCTGCAGATACGACTTGTGCGCTAAAAGCAAATCCTATAAGTACAGAAGCTGCCCCAACCGCGTATTTACGGATGGAGAAGCGCTGTTTCTTTTCTAGTTTCATGACAAAACCTCCTTGTTATTATCATATATGATAGCGTTTACATAAAACCAATTTTATTTTATTATCTAAGGAGTAAAATGTCAAGTGGGTTTATATAAGAACTATAATAAATAGAGGAAATCATAAGATTTAGGAGAAATTTGCTAATAAGGGATAAAACAGAGGAAAAACCAAACGAAAATTTAACTTGTTTTTAGTAAAAATGCTACTAATTAAATAAGAGCCCTTCATAGCGTTTTCACAACTTCTTTCTCGTGCTATAATGAATAGAGAAAAAGCCTGAGCTAGGCTCAGGCTTTTTCTTAATGACCTCGGTTACATGAGATGAATTTGATTTTGTAGTAGTCTGCTCGCTTATAAGTTTCACTATAGGCAAGGACTTGGCCAGTGGCCTCAAGTTTTGTAGTCTTCGTTTGGAAGACAGTTGGGAATTGTGTATCGATTCCGAGTACAGAAGCAGCATGCTCTGGTGTTGGGAATGCGATTTCGTTGATTTCCTCAAAATGTTCATCACTCATGTGAATGCGGTAATCCAATTTGAAACGTGTATAGATAGAGCTATAATAGTCAAGATTTGGATAGTTGGCATTGATGTATTGCTCAGGAATATAAGATGTGTGGTAGATGTATGTCACGTCGTTTGTCTGACGAATACGTTCAATCTTATAGTAGAATTGATCTCCACGTAGTCCAAGTTTATCTAAATATTCAAGTTTGTTTCCGCGCTCGATAGAAAGGACAGTAACTTTATCGTCTTTTGTTTCAAAGATTTCGACATCTGAAAACTCAACGAGTTTGTGCTTGCGGGCACGTGAAACGAAAGTACCTTTACCTTGTTGGCGGACAATGTAGCCGTCTTTAGCAAGGTCGTTCAAGGCACGAACAACTGTGATTGAACTCACATCGTACATCGCGATCAATTCGGCTTCTGTATAAAATTTATCTCCACTTGCAAATTGACCAGAGATGATTTTATTTTTTAATTCATCTTTAATATATTGGTATTTAGGAATAGCCATAAATTTCACCTCGATTCTCTTTCTCCAATTTTGATTTTACCACAAATATAGAGAAAAGAGTAGTATTAAGGTCAAAAAATTAAAATAATAGACTAAAAATGTTATTTTACATGTAAAAAAATTCATTTGATGTTCTTGTGAATTATCATACATAAAAAGATCGTTTTCATGCTATTTTTAGATAATTTCGGTAAACGGTAAGTAAAAAAATAGAAAAATTTTAAATAATTTTCTAAAACCTATTGACAAATGCAAAAGATTTGATTATAGTTAATATTATAATAAATGAAAGCGCAAACTTAATTCGTCAGAGGTAATAACATGACCAGATTTAAAATTGAGGACGATTTCTATTTAGACGGAAAACCGTTCAAGATTTTGTCCGGCGCCATTCATTATTTTAGGATTCCAGCAGAGGATTGGTATCATTCTCTCTATAACTTAAAGGCGCTTGGCTTTAATACAGTCGAGACCTATGTGGCTTGGAATTTACACGAACCTGTTGAAGGGGAGTTTGATTTTGAAGGTGCCAGAAATTTGGAGAGATTTCTTCAAATTGCACAAGATCTAGGTCTCTATGCCATTGTACGCCCGTCTCCATTTATCTGTGCGGAATGGGAATTTGGTGGCTTGCCGGCTTGGCTCTTGACAAAGGACATGCGAATTCGCTCGTCCGACCCGGCCTACATCGAGGCTGTTGCTCGCTATTATGACCAATTATTGCCAAGGCTTGTGCCTCGCTTGTTGGATAATGGTGGAAACATTCTTATGATGCAAGTCGAAAATGAATATGGCTCTTATGGAGAAGATAAGTCTTATCTACGAGCAATTCGGAAATTGATGGAAGACCGAGGGATTGATTGCCCACTCTTTACTTCAGATGGCCCATGGAGGGCTACTCTGAAAGCCGGAACCTTGATCGAAGACGATCTCTTTGTGACAGGAAACTTCGGTTCTAAAGCTCCGTACAACTTTTCACAGATGCAGGAATTCTTTGATGAGCATGGCAAGAAATGGCCCCTCATGTGTATGGAATTCTGGGATGGTTGGTTCAACCGTTGGAAAGAACCCATCATCACTCGTGATCCTAAAGAATTGGCAGAAGCTGTTCGAGAGGTATTGGAGCAAGGCTCTATCAACCTTTACATGTTCCATGGTGGTACAAACTTTGGTTTCATGAATGGTTGCTCGGCTCGAGGAACTCTGGATTTGCCGCAAGTCACATCTTACGACTATGATGCCCTTCTCGATGAAGAAGGAAATCCAACTGCTAAATACTTAGCAGTCAAGAAGATGATGGCAACCCACTTCCCAGAGTATCCACAGTTGGAACCACTCTATAAGGAAAGCATGGAGATAGGGTCCATTCCATTGGTCGAAAAAGTTTCCTTGTTTGAAACCCTGGATAATCTCTCTAGTCCTACTGAAAGCCTCTATCCAAAAGCGATGGAAGAACTTGGTCAAAGTTATGGCTACCTTCTCTACCGCACTGAGGCAAGTTGGGATGCAGAAGAGGAACGTCTCCGTATCATCGATGGACGTGACCGAGCTCAACTCTTTGTAGATGGTCAATGGATTGCTACTCAATACCAGACAGAGATTGGTGAAGATATCTACTGTCAGGGCAACCGAGAAGGCTTTTCAGAGATTGACATCTTGATTGAAAATATGGGGCGTGTCAACTACGGACATAAGTTCTTGGCAGATACGCAACGTAAAGGAATTCGTACAGGTGTCTGCAAGGATCTACATTTCTTACTGAATTGGAAACAATATCCACTGCCACTGGATAATCCTGAGAAAATTGATTTTTCAAAAGGATGGACAGAAGGACAACCAGCCTTTTACGCTTTCGACTTTACTGTTGAAGAGCCGAAGGATACCTACTTAGACTTGTCTGAGTTTGGTAAGGGAGTTGCCTTTGTCAACGGGCGTCACTTAGGACGTTTCTGGAACGTCGGCCCGACCCTCTCACTTTATATCCCTCATAGTTATCTCAAGGAAGGTGCTAACCGCATCATCATCTTTGAAACTGAGGGCGAATATAAAGAAGAGATTCATTTAACTCGTAAACCTACACTAAAACACATAAAGGGGGAAAACTTATGACAATTGTAGGATGCCGTATTGATGGACGTTTGATCCACGGTCAAGTAGCCAATCTTTGGGCTGGAAAACTAAATGTTTCACGCATTATGGTTGTAGACGACGAAGTTGTTAACAACGATATTGAAAAGAGTGGTTTGAAACTTGCGACACCACCAGGTGTGAAACTCAGTATCTTGCCAGTTGAGAAAGCAGCAGCAAATATCCTTGCTGGTAAATACGATAGCCAACGTCTCTTTATCGTTGCACGTAAACCAGACCGTTTCCTTGGTTTGGTCGAAGCAGGTGTACCGCTTGAAACACTCAACGTCGGCAATATGTCTCAAACACCAGAAACTCGCTCTATCACACGTTCTATCAATGTGGTAGACAAGGATGTGGAAGATTTCCACAAACTAGCAGAAAAAGGTGTGAAACTCACTGCTCAAATGGTTCCAAATGATCCAGTTTCAGACTTTTTGAGCTTATTAAAATAGGAAAAAATTTTTAGGAGGTCATTGTTATGATACAATGGTGGCAAATTTTACTTCTCACTTTGTACTCAGCTTATCAAATCTGTGATGAGTTGACAATCGTTTCATCTGCAGGTTCCCCTGTATTCGCTGGTTTCATTACTGGTTTGATCATGGGAGATGTGACAACTGGTTTGTTTATCGGTGGTAGCTTGCAGTTGTTCGTTCTCGGGGTTGGTACCTTCGGTGGTGCTTCTCGTATCGACGCAACTTCTGGTGCGGTTCTTGCAACAGCATTCTCTATCTCTCAAGGTATTGATACAGATCTTGCGATTACAACAATCGCTGTACCAGTAGCAGCACTTTTGACATACTTCGACGTTCTTGGACGTATGACAACTACTTTCTTTGCACACCGTATTGATGCTGCGATCGAACGCTTTGACTACAAAGGTATCGAACGTAACTATCTTCTTGGTGCGCTTCCTTGGGCTCTATCTCGTGCCCTTCCAGTATTCTTCGCCCTTGCTTTCGGTGGAGAATTCGTACAAGGTGTTGTAAACCTTGTTAAAGAATACCAATGGGTTGCAGACGGTTTGACTCTTGCAGGTCGTATGCTTCCAGGTCTTGGATTCGCTATCTTGCTTCGTTACCTTCCAGTTAAACGTAACCTTCACTACCTTGCTATGGGATTTGGTTTGACAGCTATGTTGACTGTTCTTTACTCAAACGTACAAAGTCTTGGTGGAGCAGTTGCTGGTATCATTAGCACTCTTCCTGCTGAAGTTGCTGAAAAAATTGGCTTTGTTAACAACTTCAAAGGATTGTCTATGATCGGTATCTCTATCGTGGGTATCTTCCTTGCAGTTGTTCACTTCAAGAACAGCCAAAAAGTTGCTGTAGCAGCACCTTCTACACCATCAGAAAGTGGGGAAATTGAAGATGACGAATTCTAATTACAAATTAACAAAAGAAGATTTTAATCAAATTAACAAACGTAGCTTGTTCACTTTCCAATTGGGATGGAACTACGAACGTATGCAAGCATCAGGTTACCTATACATGATCTTGCCACAATTGCGTAAAATGTATGGAGATGGAACTCCTGAGTTGAAAGAAATGATGAAAGTTCATACTCAATTCTTCAACACTTCACCATTCTTCCACACAATCATCGCTGGTTTTGACCTTGCCATGGAAGAAAAAGATGGTGTGGGTTCAAAAGATGCGGTTAACGGTATCAAGACAGGTTTGATGGGACCATTCGCTCCTCTTGGAGATACTATCTTTGGTTCACTTGTACCTGCTATCATGGGATCTATCGCTGCAACAATGGCTATCGCTGGCCAACCATGGGGTATCTTCCTTTGGATCGCAGTTGCAGTTGCTTATGACATCTTCCGTTGGAAACAATTGGAATTTGCCTACAAAGAAGGGGTTAACCTTATCAACAACATGCAAAGTACCTTGACAGCTTTGATTGACGCTGCATCTGTACTTGGTGTCTTCATGATGGGTGCTCTTGTAGCAACAATGATCAACTTTGAGATTTCTTACAAATTGCCAATCGGTGAAAAGATGATTGACTTCCAAGACATCTTGAACTCAATCTTCCCACGCTTGCTTCCAGCAATCTTTACTGCCTTTATCTTCTGGTTGCTTGGTAAGAAAGGTATGAACTCTACTAAAGCGATCGGTATCATTATCGTTCTTGCAGTAGGTCTTTCATTCATCGGTAAATTCTTGCTTGGAATGGGCGCATAATTTATGAGTAAATCATTAATTTTGGTGAGTCATGGTCGTTTCTGTGAAGAACTTAAAGGTAGCACAGAAATGATCATGGGTCCACAGGACAACATTCATGCAGTGGCTCTTCTTCCAGAAGATGGTCCAGAAGAATTTACTGCAAAATTTGAAGCTGCTATCGAAGGGTTGGATGATTTCCTAGTCTTTGCGGACCTTCTCGGCGGAACACCTTGTAACGTGGTAAGCCGTTTGATTATGGAAGGCCGCGACATTGAACTCTACGCAGGGATGAATCTTCCAATGGTGATTGAATTTATCAATGCAAGCCTTACAGGTGCAGATGCGGATTATAAGAGCCGTGCTGCAGAAAGCATCGTAAAAGTCAATGATTTGTTAGCGGGCTTCGATGATGACGAAGATGAATAAGATGTGACTTAGAGCATCTTATATAGAATATACATGGGAATGGGAGTCACTCCCATTCCCATATTTTCAATAGGAATGAAACAACAATAGATTAGAGGAACTCTATGCTAAATTACACAAAAGAAGAATTACTTGAACTGGGTGCAGAAATCACGACTCGTGAAATCTACCAACAGCCTGATGTATGGAAAGAGGCTTTTGAAGCCTATCAAGCAAAACGAGAAGAAATTGCAGCATTCCTACAAGGGATTGCTGATAAACATGACTATATCAAGGTTATCTTGACGGGTGCTGGTACTTCTGCTTATGTGGGAGATACCTTGGTACCATTCTTTAAGGAAGTCTATGATGAACGCAAATGGAATTTCAATGCCATTGCGACAACTGATATTGTTGCCAATCCAGAAACTTATTTGAAAAAAGATGTGGCGACTGTCCTTGTTTCCTTTGCTCGTAGTGGGAATTCACCTGAAAGTGTGGCGACGGTTGATTTGGCCAAAGCCTTGGTGGATGACCTCTATCAAGTGACCATTACATGTGCTGCAGATGGTAAATTGGCTCTTCAAGCTCATGGCGATGAGCGCAATCTTTTGCTCTTGCAACCAGCTGCTTCCAATGACGCTGGATTTGCCATGACTTCTAGCTTTACGTCCATGATGCTAACAGCTCTCTTGGTCTTTGATCCTACAGAATTTGCTGTGAAAGCTGAACGTTTTGAAGTTGTATCTAGTCTTGCCCGTAAAATTCTAGACAATGTAGCAGATGTCAAAGAGCTGGTTGACCTTGACTTTAACCGTGTTATCTACCTGGGCGCTGGTCCTTTCTTTGGACTTGCTCATGAAGCTCAGCTCAAGATTTTGGAATTAACAGCTGGTCAGGTGGCGACTATGTATGAAAGCCCAGTCGGCTTCCGTCACGGTCCAAAATCTCTTATCAATGAAGATACCGTTGTTTTGGTCTTTGGTACAACGACAGACTACACTCGCAAGTACGACTTGGACTTGGTTCGTGAAGTGGCTGGTGACCAGATTGCTCGTCGTGTTGTGCTTTTGAGTGATCAAGCCTTTGGTCTTGAAAATGTCAAAGAAGTGGCTCTTGGCTGTGGTGGAGTCTTGAACGATATTTACCGTGTCTTCCCTTACATCGTATATGCTCAACTCTTTGCCCTTTTGACTTCGCTTAAGGTCGAAAACAAACCAGATACACCGTCTCCTACAGGTACCGTAAACCGTGTGGTACAAGGTGTGATCATTCATGAATATCAAAAATAAGGAAGTGTCTATGAGTAAATTACAATTAAGTCCCAATAAAGTAGCTTGCTTGCAAAAACTCTCTGACGAGAATGGCATTATCTCAGCTCTTGCCTTTGACCAACGTGGTGCTTTGAAACGCCTCATGGCTCAATACCAAACAGAAGAACCAACAGTTGCTCAAATGGAAGAACTCAAAGTTTTGGTTGCAGATGAATTGACAAAATACGCATCCTCTATGCTTCTCGACCCTGAGTATGGTCTCCCAGCTACAAAAGCGCTTGATGCCAATGCTGGTCTTCTCCTTGCTTATGAGAAAACAGGATACGATACAACAAGCACCAAACGCTTGCCAGACTGCTTGGACGTTTGGTCTGCAAAACGTATCAAGGAACAAGGTGCAGATGCTGTTAAGTTCTTGCTTTACTATGACGTAGACAGCGCTGACGAACTCAACCAAGAAAAACAAGCCTACATCGAACGCATCGGTTCTGAGTGTGTGGCGGAAGACATTCCATTCTTCCTTGAAATCTTGGCTTACGATGAAAAAATCGCTGACGCAGGTTCTGCAGAATACGCAAAAGTAAAACCACACAAGGTTATTGGTGCTATGAAGGTCTTCTCAGACCCACGCTTCAACATCGATGTCTTGAAAGTGGAAGTTCCAGTTAACGTCAAATACGTTGAAGGATTTGGTGATGGTGAAATCGTGCATACACGTGAAGAAGCAGCAGCCTTCTTTAAAGCGCAAGATGAAGCAACAAATCTTCCATACATCTACTTGAGTGCAGGTGTGTCAGCTAAACTCTTCCAAGAAACCCTTGTCTTTGCCCACGAATCAGGCGCAAACTTCAACGGAGTTCTTTGCGGCCGTGCAACCTGGGCTGGATCAGTTGAAGCCTACATCAAAGACGGTGAAGCAGCAGCTCGTGAGTGGTTGCGTACAACTGGATTTGAGAACATTGACGAACTCAACAAGGTTCTTCAAACAACAGCGACTTCATGGACTGAACGTGTGGAAGCATAAAACAAGTATAGAAGAACCCCCTTTTGTTAAGGTTTTCTGACAAAGGATTTTGAAAATAAAAACTACAACCATAGATGGTGAGACACTCTCTATGGTTTGTTTACTTAAGAGAAATGGATCAAAGGAGAGAAGAATGAAAGCATACACAGAGCGTGTATTTGGAAATCATGAGGGCAAGGATGTCTTGGCTTATCGCTTTGAGACTGATGGTGGTTACCAGCTTGAAGTTATGACTTATGGTGCGACCATTTTGCGCTATGTTACACCTGACAAGGCTGGGAATTTTGCCAATGTGATTTTGGGCTTTGATGATTTTGATAGCTATGTAGGCAATAGTCCCAAGCATGGAGCAAGTGTAGGTCCTGTAGCGGGCCGTATTGCAGGTGCGACATTTGAGCTCAATGGCCAGACCTATAAACTTGAAGTCAACAACGCTAGCAACTGTAACCACAGTGGTTCAACAGGTTGGGATTCAAGCTTGTTTGAATTGGTAGAGGTGAGCGCCCATGGCTTGACCCTCTACACAGAGCGTACAGATGGGACGGGAGGATTCCCTAGTAATCTCAAAATCTGGATCAGCTATCACTTGGAAGAAAGTGGTGCCTACGAAATCAGCTATAAGGTGACGACAGATCAGGATACGCTTGTCAATCCAACTAATCACAGCTACTTCAACTTGTCTGGTGATTTCACGCAGACAGTTGACCGCCATGTCTTCCAGCTAAATACCGAGGGCATTTACCCAATTGCTCCGGACGGTGTTCCGGCTAAGACCCCAGACGCTACTCGTGATGTGGTTAAACATATCTACAATGGAGCTTTGCTGAAGGACATCTTTGCAGAGGAAGATGAGCAAATCCAGTTGGTATCTGGTTTGGATCACCCATTTGCTCTTCCTGCGGGTCATGACAATGCTGGTTTCCTTTATGACCAACACTCAGGTCGCTTCTTACTTTTCAAGACAGAGGCCCCTTGCTTTGTGGTCTACACAGCAAACTTTGTGGATGAGAGTGTCATCATCGGAGGCCAGCCAATGGTGCAACACAATGGGATTGCCCTTGAAGCGCAAGCTTTACCAGATGCCATTCACAGTGACCTCAAAAACCAAGTCATTCTCAAAGCAGGGGAAACTTTCACCAGCAAAACTCGCTACGAGCTTGTTGTAAAATAAAAAGAAGAGCTGGTTTCCAGCTCTTTTGAGTTGTCTTCGTTGACATTTTATTTCAATAGTGTATAATTGATGTAATCGATAAAGTTACAACAAAAAGGAGACACCTTATGACTTATGCATACCAAAGCCACATTTACCTAGCAGAGGCGGTTTTAAATGTCAAGGATTTGACGAATCAAACGGCTTTTTATCACCAGATTATTGGCTTGGAGATTTTATCCCAAACAGAGACAGAAGCGATTTTGGGACTTGATCGAAAAGCCTTGGTTCACTTGATTCAGGCAGAAAAGGCTGGCGAAGTAAGGGAGCATTATGGGCTCTACCATCTGGCGATTTTGTTGCCGACACGAAAAGCCTTGGCAGATGTCTTGAAACACCTAAGTGATTTGCGGATTCCTCTGGTCGGGGGTGCAGATCATGGATACAGTGAGGCTATTTATCTAGAGGATTTGGAAGGAAATGGCATTGAACTTTACCGTGATAAGCCAGTTTCGTCATGGGATATTCGAGAAGACGGCCGCATTATCGGTGTGACCGAAGCCCTTGCGGCACAGGACATCTATGAGTTAGGAGAAAAGGTGGATCCCTTTATCCTAGCTGAAGGGACGAGAATGGGGCATATCCATCTATCGGTGAAGGATAGTCACGCAGCAAGTCAGTTCTATCAAAAGGTGTTAGGGCTAGAGGATAAATTTAGCATTCCTAGTGCTAGTTGGATAGCGGCTGGTCAGTACCATCACCACCTGGCTGTCAACGAATGGGCTGGAAAAGGGCTAGCTCCGCGTGAGCAAGGCTTGCCAGGCTTGGCCTACTATGTCCTTGAGGTCGAAAGCAAGGAAGAGCTCCTAGACATCGTTCAGCAAGCACGAGAGCTAGAAGCACCGATCAAATGGCTAAATTCGAGTGAGTTGGATCTTGTAGACCCAGACGGGATTGTGACCCGTATTCGCTTGGAACGATGAGATGAGGAAAACGCATCATATACATAGAAAAAGGCGGATAAGTTCACATTCTGTTTTTAGAATGCGGACTTGTTCGCTTTTTTATGGAATGACGAAAGCTTTCTTGGCTCTGGCAAAGGCATCTGCTGGGGATATTTTCCCTTTTCTGGGGGTTCATGCTATAATACTAATAAACTTTTCTTTCTCTAGGAAGGCAAACGCCGAAAATCGGCTAGAATGCTGGCAATCGTTGTCACGATGCTTTTAAGAGAAAGTAGAACTTTGTTTGAACATCCGTATTGAGTTTAGGAGACGAGAAATAAGATGGACACAAGTGTAAAAAATTTAATCAGTATGGGCCCTCTGGAGGACTATTTTATCTATTATGATCTGAAGAATCAAGTATTCTACGGTGTAAAACAAGGCATGAATTATTTAGCCATTGCAGCCCCTATTGCAATCCATTCCTTGCAACGGCTGTCAAAGTTGCTCAACCAAACCTTTGGAGATGTCTCCTCCCCTTTCAATCTGATTTTCTTTATCCTGATGTCTCTGTTTTTAGTTTTCGGGACCATTCTCCTTGCCAAATCTACCCGACGCAACATGAAGACAGATAGATTTAAAAAAGTCCGGCTCACAAAAGCCAATATCAAAACACTTAGGAGAAAATCTAGGGCGTTGACAGTAGTTGGCTACATTTTTGTTTTAATAACGATTTTTTCAGCCTATCGTTATCTGACTGTTTCTGATTTTCAATTTTTACTTATGTACATGTTAGGGATTGGTATTCTTACATATATAGTTTATGATTTTCGGATGAAAACACGCAAACGACTGTTCAAAGAGCTGATAGAGACATTACAGGACGATAGCCGAGGAAAAGAGGGAGAAATGTAAGATGAGAAAAATCATTTATATAGGCCAAGGAAACCTGCAATCCGTCTACTATAACACAAGGACGAGAGAGGCTTTAACGACAGAATCTAGCACCGTTTCAGAAACCGACGGTGCCATCAGTTCAAAGAAATCCAAGTGGCCTTGGGTTGTCTTCTTTATTTTCTTGCTAGTTGCTATTATCGGTATTTGGCTTCGTTCCTTGCTAGCGCCCTTTAGATTGAGTGAGTGGATGGCACCTATCCATCTAGCCGCTATCCTTTTCGTTTTTATCGGAAGTGTTTATGGATTTGAAAAACTGTTCTACAGTGGGGCTAAGTCGCTTGTCCCAGCAAGTGAAGAGCAGTTTAAAGAAGCAGTTGAGAGTAGTAAATTTTGGAAAAAATCTCCGGATAAGGAACCAACAGTCGATAAAATCATCTTGTATTTATTTGTTATCCTCGTTCTTCTATTTGTTTTTGTTATTGTTGTGTTCTTTGCCATACCTGGGACCTTCATTCCCTACTATGAACATGAATGGTTTGAGCCGTCGATGTTCATGGTGCCAATCGGAGCAACGATCGTCCCAATTAGTGTCGTACTGCTCTTGTTCCAAAACAACCCAATCCGCTGGCTCTTAGCCGTACGAAAATACAAGCAGGGGAAAGTATTATTTAGGGAAGAGAAGAACTAGAAACACGAGAGAAACGCTATTACCATTACCAGTGGTTGGTGATGGTGATGTTTTATCAACAACCTATGATAAAATTGAAGTTTCTGATTATAGTGATTAGTGAAAACTGTGGTGATTTTATATGAGAAAAATAATTTTTATTGGACAGAGCGGTGATAAGGCCGTTTACTATAATACGCGAACAAAAGAGGCTCTTGTAGCAGATAAGAGTGCCTTGTTAAATACAGAAGGGGCTAGGAGATCGAATAGGGGGATTGCTCCTTTAATTGCTATATTCTCTTTGTTAGGTTTACTCGGAGGATTTGTTGCAATACCAATTTTCTCAGGCCTTCGTTATAATAGTGGGATGGTTCCTATTTTTATTCTTTGTCTTTCCTTTATCCTATTTGGATTTATATGGATGATGGAAGTCGCCTTATATAAAGGAGTGAAACGAGTCCAAGGAGCAACAAAGAAAGAGTTTAAAGAAGCAGTTTATTCAAATTTGTTCTGGGAAAATTTTAGTGAGAAAAAAGCGACGTTTGCGAAAATGTTGGCTTTTATGATTGTCATGCTACTAGTTTTTATGACTACTATAGTAATATTTGCTGCTGCAATTCCGGGCACTATTGACTCATTCAATAAGCAAGAGGCATTTGATATACAAATCTTTTTCTCGCCTTTAGCAGGTCTCTTTCCTGCCTTGTTGTACCTTTTCTTATTCCAAAACAACCCAATCCGCTGGCTCTTAGCTGTGCGAAAGTATGAACAGGGGAAAGTAATATTTAGGGAAGAAATAGAAAAGAGGGAATGATAATGTCACAAGAGAGATATTTGCAAATCAAAAAAGAGCATCAAGTTCGTAAGTTTGTGGGGCGTTTCCTCTTCATTCTTCTCGCTATACTCGATGTTCTACTGGTATCAAGTCATTCCAATTATGTCCCGCTTGTAACGGTGGCTATGGTAACGATTGTGCCTTTTAATCATTTTCTACTTGCTCCTCTTAGGAGACAGAAAAAAGCCATAGAAAAAGAGCATCCAGAATGGAAAACACTCAGTACAAAGGGAGTAAAGGTTCCCTCGGCTGAAGCCAATAAAAGAACCTTGGCTGGCATTGGGATCTTGATGGCCTTGCTGTTGTCTTTTGGGCTATTCTATAAACCTGTGAAACAGCCGAACGACCAAGTAAACAAGCCGCCTAAGCTTGATTCTAAAACGCCTGAAACGTCCAAGCCTTCTGAGTCTGAGTCGTCTAGCTCCTCTAAGGCCAAAGAATCCAGTTCCTCAGAGTCGAAATCCTCGTCTTCGACTGAACAAAGTTCTAAAACCGAAAGTTCAGGAACAAAGCCGTCAAAAAGCGAATCCAATAATCCATATTACCAGATTCCAGGACTTACTGATGAACAGGTGAGAGATATCATATCAAAATCTGTGAAAGATTTGAGAGAAAAACAGTCAAAAGAAAAATCCGAAGAGTAGACTCGAGGGATTCGATACCGATTCTGGACGAGTGAGTTCTTTGGGATTTTATTCTATAGAATAACAGGAGGAGTTCATATGAATAAAGAAGTGATTGGTTTGATAGTTGGGATCATCGTCATCTTCCTATCTTTTGTATTTGTATGTGGGACCTTTCTCTACCTCTATCTTCGAGATCAGAAGTTGGTCCGCCTTGCCCAGTCATCCGTACAGGGAACAGTTATCGGATATAGCCGTTTTCGTGAGGGGTATCCACCTATCGTCGAATACACGGTGGATGGGATTACTTATAAGAAAACCTTGCAGTATTTTATGTTCAAAACGGTCACGACTCCGTGGGGTCCTACTAAAGTTTCAAATGATTATACAAGAGAAGATATGCTAGCGTCTTCGATCACTCGCTACAGCAACTCCTTTGTTTCCTTCAAACGATTGATGCAGACCCATTTCCCCCTTCATTCGGAGCTGACGGTCTGGTACGATCCAGACAAGCCGAACAGGGCCTATGTCGAACGTTACAGCGGGATGGACAAGTTTTACAAGTGGTTTGGTATCGGATTTGGTCTGGCTCTAGTCCTAGTCTATGGGATAGTGATCCTTGCCTTTTTGTCCAAGATATAAGGCATAAAAGTCAGTTGGTTAATGGGCAACTTTATTTCCCATCAAGCTTCAAGGAGGACAGAGTTTCTTTTCCATTTTCATGCTCACCTATCTTTTCTATCTGATACAGAGGAGAGGTTGCCTCCTACAAATACAGACAGGAAGTGAATTTTGACAAAGCCCCTTATTCGAGATATAATGAAGAAAAAGTGACCAAGGATAAATCAATGACAAACTCAAAGTATATCACACGCCTGAAACGTTCAGAGGGCCAGTTGCGTGGGATTCAAAAGATGATTGAAGAAGATCGTGACTGCGCAGATATTGTTACGCAGTTGACAGCAGTGAAATCTAGCGTTGAGCGCGTGATTGAGATGATCATTACTGAAAATCTCACTGACTGCATCAACCAACCATTAGATGACCCCGAGGCTCAAAAGGAACGCCTAGAAAAGGCCATCCGATACCTGATTAAACGGAAGTAAACTAATTTGCTATTGATAAACAATGCAGACAAAGTCATTTAAGTCTATTTCGATAAAAAAATCATGTCAGACAAACGGATGAGTTCCCCCAATACCAATGAGAAAACCTCTTTTTAGATACCATCAATGTGTTTCGTTTTTTAGAAGCGACGGGCTACGAGCCCTATATCAGTGGGTTGCAGAAATGAAAAAACCGATTAAGTTCCTTAATCGGTTTTTTGCTTATTCTACTTGACCGGGCCAAGCATTCATACCACCTTCTACATTGATAACGGTGAGGCCTTGGGCGCTTAGAAATTCACAAGCAGATGCGGAACGGACTCCACCTTGACAGATGACATGATATTCCTGGTCAGGTTTGAGTTCTTTGTAACCTTGCTCCAAGGTACTTAACGGAAGATTTCTTGCTCCTGGTGCATGTCCTGCTTGGAATTCATGCACCTCACGTACATCGATAAGGTTTAGATTTTCATTTAGGTATTTTTCATAAAAGTCAGCCATGCTGATACTCGTTTCCATATTCGACTCCTTCTGGATTAGCCATTTTATATAGTGAATAAGCGCCATCAAGGTTTTGGACGGCAAATCCTGCCTGCTGGAGGATACGCTCTGTGATATAGTTGCGCAAAACGCTGTGGCAGCTAAGGATGTAGGCTTGGTTCTTGTCTGGTTCACCCAAGATCTCCCTTAGTTCATTTAGGGGTTATGGATGGTATCGACCTTGGGTAGCTCCCCTGAAATTCGCCACTTGTCCGCACATCTAGGGATTATTTGCCCTTAGTCAGATCGTCTTCGAGCGGACACCTTGGATATTGTCGCTCAGACCTTCGATAAGGTTCAAGGCTGTGTAGCCAATTATTTTATACTTCTAGATGACCTTACCTGTCCAAGCGCTCATACCGCCTCGGACATTGATGACATCGTAGCCTTTTTTCTTAAGCTTTTTCGCAGCTAGTTTGCTTCGTACACCAGAATGACAAATGACATAGAGTGTTTCTTTTGTCGCTGGTGTGTAAGAACCGATTTCCGTTAAAGGAACATTTTTGGCATTTTTGATATGACCTCTACGGAATTCCATAGGCGTCCGAACATCCAGTAGCTGAATCGGTTCCTTAAGTTTAGCTTCTAACTCGCTGGTAGAAATACTGTCAATTTTTGTAAATAATAAGTGAAACATAGGCACCTCCACATATACCCTTATGGGGTATATTAAACCATGAAGTCAAGCTTTTGTCAAGCAAGTTGTTTTGACTTAGGAGAGGGATTCGTTTCGAGAGTCTAGAAAGCAGGCCATTCTTGACCTTTCGGAGGCTTTTTGATATGATGGGGCCAAAGTAAGTATGAGGTGATAAGATGGCTAGCGAATACCAGAAAATGATAGCAGGGGAGCCTTACCGTCCGTCGGACCCAGAATTACGGGTCTTGGCGCAGGCTTCTCGCCAAAAACAGGCTGCCTTTAACAAGGAAGAGGATCCCTTGAAGGGAGCTGAAATCATCAAGACTTGGTTTGGCTCAACTGGGTAAAATCTCTATGTCAATCCACGTCTGGTGGTCGATTATGGGGTCAATATCCATCTAGGGGAAAATTTTTATTCTAATTGGAACTTGACCATGCTGGATGTTTGTCCGATTCGCATTGGGAACAACGCTATGCTTGGCCCCAACTGTCAGTTTTTAACCCCACTCCATCCACTGGATCCGCATGAACGCAATTCAGGGGTCGAATACGGCAAGCCCATCACCATTGGAGATAATTTCTGGGCTGGAGGTGGGGTTATTGTCCTTTCTGGGGTGACATTAGGAAATAACGTGGTGGCAGGAGCGGGGGCCGTGATTACCAAGTCCTTTGGAGACAATGTCGTCCTAGCTGGCAATCCTGCGCGTGTTATCAAGGAAATCCAAGTAAAAGAAAACTAAAAAGAACAGCCTGGGCTGTTCTTTTTATGAGCTTTAGTCTTATAAATTTTTCTTCTTTTTGGCTTTCTTGGTCAAGGAGGTATCGCACTGGGGAATCTTGGTTTAAAAAATCTATTAAAGGTATTTTAGCGTTCAAAAATTGTTTTTAGCAGTCCTTTCTAAAAATTACTAGGCGAAATCTAATCCAAACTAAATTTAAGGAAACTTTCAGAAAAGTTTTAGTTTTGTTTCAGGAATCTTCTGTAGACTGTCTAGCTATATCATACGAAGGAGAGGAAAAAGGTATGAAATCAAAAAACTGGACCCTACTCGCAACGAGTTTAACGGCAATGGTGCTGATGGCAGCATGTGCCCAGTCAACAACTACATCCACTACCAATGAAACGACAAATAGTTCTACAACAACTGCAACAAAGACAAACCAATCATCCTATTTTACAGAGAAGGACAATGATACTTCTTATGATGAAAGCACAGCTTCTAAGATTGAGCTATCTGGCTCATCAGCAAACATCTCTGGAGATGGGGTGACAGTCTCTGAATCAACAGTGACCATTACAAAATCTGGGACTTATGTGATTTCAGGTCAGTCTGACGGAGTGCAGATCAAGATCGAGGCAGATAAATCGGCAGATGTTCACCTAGTCTTAAAAGGTGTCACCATGACCAATACCAATGCAGCAATTTCTGCGATATCAGCCGGTCATGTCTACCTGACTCTGGTAGAGGGAACTACCAACAGTCTCTCTGACTCAAGCTCCAACAGCGACGAAAAAGCCGACGCAGCTCTCTTTTCTAAGGTGGATTTGACCATCAATGGGAAAGGAACTCTCAATGTAGATGGCAAGAAAAACAATGGTATCAAGGCTAACGACACCCTCCACATCACGGGTGGAACCTATAACATCACAGCAGTTGGCGATGCCTTTAATGTCAATGATGAACTCAATATCACTGGTACGACCATGACCATTGATGCCAAAGAAGATGGGGTCAAGGTGGACAATGACGAGGACACTTCAGTCGGGACCATGTACCTATCCAACAACGACATCACCGTTACAGCAGGAGATGATGGCATCCACGCATCAGGTGATTTGGTTATCGATAGTGGTACCTACACCGTCAAGAATTCGACAGAAGGACTTGAAGGTAAGTCAATTACTATCAACGGTGGGGACATTACCATCTATTCGACAGATGATGGAGTTAATGCAGCCAACAAAAACGCCCAACAGAATGAAATCTTCTTCACCATGAACGGTGGGAACCTGACAGTAGAAGTTGGTCAAGGGGATACAGATCCAATCGACTCAAACGGCAATATCACGGTCACAGGCGGAACCATTAAAATGACTGGTCAAACAGGTTTTGACTTTGATGGAACAGCGACCTACACAGGTGGTGACATCTATCTCAATGGTGAAAAACAAACGGAAATTGTCAATTCTATGCCTGGAGGCGGTGAACCAAATGGAGGCCCTCAAGGAAATGGTGGTCCTGGCGGTCCAGCCCCTGGTGGACAAGGATAAACAAAAAATCTCCTTTCTCGAAAGAGAAGGGAGACTTTTTGTGTTTGAGAGATGGATTGTAGCTAAAACAACTCCCAATTAGGTCTTGAAAATTTCTTAGTCTGTTTCATATAAAAATGAGTAAAATGAATTTCCATCGCCAAGGTCATTAGAGTTGCGATAGCAATGACGATGGTAGGATTGGCTGAGAAAAGTAGAGGAAGAATAGGCCTTTAAAAAGTGGACAGGAAAGACCATTTCGGAGTATAGAGAGGAAGTTCAAAAACATTTTTAGAAATAAGACATGTGCATCATAAACATCAGATACGAATCTGGTGTTTTATTTTTTTAAAGAATTTAACCCTTTCTCTTGACAAGTGAGTGATTACTCACTATAATAGCTTCTGTGATTTAAAAAGTGAGTACCCACTCACCTAGGAGGAAGCATATGAAAAAATTGCTACATTTACAAGATTTAGTAAAATCTTTTGACCAACAAATAGTTCTGAATCATGTCAGCTTTGAATTGCAGCTAGGAGAAATTATAGGATTAATTGGTCCGTCTGGTGCTGGTAAATCAACTATGATTAAGACTACGTTAGGAATGGAAAAGGCTGATGGAGGCCTAGCTTTAGTGTTAAATCACACTATGCCCAATCGTCATATTTTAGGAGATATTGGCTATATGGCCCAATCAGATGCTTTATACGAGTCCTTGTCTGGTCAAGAAAATCTGGAATTTTTTGGTCAGCTAAAGGGGCTTTCTAAAAAAGACCTAAAGGCGGAAATTGCTCATATAGCTCAAGTAGTAGATCTGACAGACTACTTAAACAAGGCGGTATCTGGTTATTCTGGAGGAATGAAACGGCGTTTGTCTCTTGCTATCGCGCTGTTGGGAAATCCTCAACTCTTGATTTTGGACGAACCGACAGTTGGAATCGACCCTTCTCTTCGAAAGAAAATCTGGAAAGAATTATTCGCGCTTAGAGACAATGGGGTAGGGATATTAGTTACTACCCATGTTATGAATGAAGCAGAGTTGACGGATAAGGTCGGCTTATTATTAGGCGGAAAAATCATTGCTTTTGATACACCGCAACACTTAAAAGAAAGTTATCAAGTTTCAAGTATTGAAGAAGTATTTTTAAAAGCAGAAGGTGAGTAAAATGAGAACAATAGCGATTGCAAAAAAAGTCATCAAAGAATTACTTCGTGACAAACGAACTCTAGCCCTGATGTTTATAGCACCTGTTTTTATCATGTGGTTGATGAACCTCATGTTTTCAGCTAGTACAACCGTGAATGTCAAGTTAGCGACACAAGATCTACCAACTGGTTTGGTAACGAAAATGGATGAGCTTGATCATGTGGACATCGAGACTTATCAAGACTTAGATCAGGCCAAAGAAGCGCTAGCAAATGAAAAAGTCGATGCTGTGATTTCTTATAAAGACGGTGAGTATCAGGTCGACTACGCAAATACAGATGCCTCCAAGACATCTATGATACGACAAGTGTTACGAACAAGTATCGCCAGTGAAGGCACCGATCAGTTACTATCTCGTGTCAAACAAGCTCTTCCACAATTGGACTCGGACGCAAAAACACCAGAAATCAAGGAGTCTTATCAGTATGGAGATGAAAATACAAGCTTCTTTACCAGTATGATTCCGGTTTTGATAGGTTTTGTAGTTTTCTTCTTTGTCTTTTTGATTTCAGGTATGGCGCTTTTGAAAGAGCGCACCAGTGGAACACTAGAACGTTTGTTAGCAACACCAGTGAAACGATCTGAAATCGTCTATGGCTATATGTTGTCTTACGGTATTATTGCGATTTTTCAAACGGCAGTTGTCGTCTTAGCAGCAATTTGGCTACTAGATGTAGAAGTTGTAGGAAGTATTTTAAATGTTATAATAGTTAATGTGGTACTGGCTCTTGTAGCACTAGCTTTTGGAATTCTCTTGTCTACTCTAGCAAAATCAGAATTCCAAATGATGCAATTTATTCCTCTCGTGATTATGCCCCAACTTTTTTTCTCAGGAATTATTCCATTGTCATCCATGGGAGAATGGGCTCTAACTGTGGGGAAATTTTTGCCATTAACCTATTCTGGTGATGCAATAAGCCAGATTATTCTTTACGGGCACAATCTTGGTGATATTTTGCCAAATCTTGGTGTTTTAATGATTTTCTTGATCATTTTAACAATTCTCAATATTGTTGGATTACGTCGTTATCGTAAAGTTTAGAAATCAACATAAATAATGCTAAAAAGGTGTGAAGATTAGATGGATAAGACTGTTTTTGAATCGTTTGAAGATTACTTAGAAGAAGCGAATTACCCTCAAGGAAAGAAAAAAATCATGCAGGCAGCAGTGGATCTCATATCAACTAGGAGTTACCATGGGACCTCAACTCTTCACATAGCTGAGCGTGCTGGACTAAGCCAGGCAACTTTGTTTAAGTATTTTAAGACGAAGGATGATCTACTGACGGCTATTTTACATCCTGTAGTCCCAAGCATTTTCGGTAGTTTTTTTGAGGAACTCTTAGCTTTTGAAACGACAGAAGAGAGGGTTCGTTATCTCGTCCACGATCGTATGAGCTATCTCAAAAAAAATCGTGCTTTGATGAAAATCATTCTGCAGGAGAGTTTTTCAAATAAGAAACTAAAAAATGAACAGATTTTTATCTGGAATGCTATTCAAGATAAACTTCGAGTGCTTCATAAGGAATTGCTAGCAGATCCACGTGTAAATCCAGAGATAACGATTCCTCAAATGGTTCGTATTTGTGTTGGTCCATTGTTGGCTTACTTCGCTCAACTTTATATCGTTAGCGACAACGGAGAAATAAAGGAAGAGGACCTAGACTTATTAGAAAAACAGATTTTGGGTGCTTTGTGGAAATAGGGGAGTTCTAGAGGAGCTAAGATTTATTTACTTGACTTTCAAACAAGCTAAAAAAGACATGTTCTGCTTATTTCAGATTCATGTCTTTTTTGTTGTTGGATTTGGTATGTGTTTATAAGTCCTCAATCATTTTGCCAAAACAGAAACCGACTTCTCCAGCGGTGCAACGATTTCTCAAGTGTATGGAAGAGGAGATTTCTGGATTGATAAAGACAACTCCTTGACACTTCGTCAGCTTTTGATACAATAGTACAAAATTAGAGGAGGTGGGCTATGATTCAGAAACATGCGATTCCCATTTTAGAGTTTGACGACAACCCCCAGGCGGTCCTTATGCCAACGCATGAGGGATTGGACTTAAAGTTGCCAAAGAAGTGTATCTATGCATTTTTGGAGGAGGAGATTGACCGCTACGCCCAGGAAGTAGGGGCGGATTGTGTTGGTGAGTTCGTTTCGGCCACCAAGACTTATCCAGTCTACGTCATCAACTACAAGGGTGAGAAGATTTGTCTGGCCCAGGCGCCCGTTGGTTCTGCCCCAGCTGCCCAGTTTATGGATTGGTTGATTGGCTATGGTGTGGAGCAAATCATTTCCACTGGAACCTGTGGTGTCCTAGCCGATATAGAGGGAAATGCCTTTCTCGTCCCTGTTCGCGCTTTGCGAGATGAGGGGACCAGCTACCATTATGTAGCGCCTTCTCGTTATATGGAGATGCAGATTGAGGCTGTCTCTGCCATTGAGCAAGTTTTGGAGCAAAGAGGCATTCCTTATGAGGAAGTTATGACCTGGACGACAGATGGTTTTTACCGAGAGACGGCTGAAAAGGTTGCCTATCGCAAGGAAGAAGGCTGCGCTGTTGTGGAAATGGAGTGCTCGGCTCTTGCGGCAGTGGCTCAGCTACGTGGTGTTGTCTGGGGAGAATTGCTCTTTACTGCAGATTCCTTAGCGGATCTGGACAACTACGACAGTCGTGACTGGGGCTCAGAAGCTTTTGATAAGGCACTCGAACTCTGTCTTGCCATTGTGCACCACATGTGAGTGTTCTTACTGTTTTTATGGTAGAATGTAGTTATGTTATTCAAATCTTTTTTGGAAAAAATCAAGACGACACTGGGACGCTTGTCGCCAGCCCGTCGCATCTTTTTAAGTTTTGCCCTAGTTATCTTCCTGGGTTCGCTCCTTTTAAGCCTCCCCTTTGTGCAAGCAGAAACGTCACAAGCGACCTACTTTGACCATCTCTTTACGACCGTGTCAATGGTCTGTGTGACAGGGCTCTTCACTCTGCCAGTGGCTTCGACTTATAATATCTGGGGCCAGTTGATCTGTATGCTCTTGATCCAGATTGGCGGTTTGGGTCTCATGACCTTTATCGGAATCTTTTATATCCAAGGCAAGCAAAAGCTCAGTCTTCGTGGTCGTGAGACTATTCAAGAAAGTTTCAGTTATGGAGAAACCCAGTCTCTAAAGGATTTCATCCGTTCAATCTTTCTGACGACGTTTCTAGTGGAAGGGCTCGGAGCCTTTCTCTTGAGTTTCCGCTTTATTCCTGAATTTGGCTGGGGACGAGGGATTTTAACCTCTATCTTTTTGGCTGTTTCAGCTTTTTGCAATGCTGGATTTGATAATTTTGGGAGTACGAGTTTGGTAGCCTTTCAAACGGACCCCTTGATCAATCTAGTGATTGCAGGTTTGATTATCACGGGTGGTCTAGGATTTATGGTCTGGTTTGACCTAGCGACCCAGTTTGGGAAGAAGAAAAAACGCCGTCTTCGCTTTCATACCAAGCTGGTTCTCTTTTTAACGGCGGGAATTTTGCTCTTTGGAACCGTATCGACTTTGTTCATCGAGTGGAACAATCCTGGAACGATTGGAAATCTCAGCGCTCCAGAGAAATTGCTGGTTAGTTTCTTTCAGACCGTCAGCATGAGAACGGCAGGTTTTGCTTCCATTGACTACACTCAGGCTCGACCAGTTACCTTGCTGATCTACATCTTGCAGATGTTTCTGGGCGGGGCACCTGGAGGGACAGCAGGGGGGCTCAAGATTACGACCTTCTTTGTCTTGTTGGTCTTTGCTCGTAGTGAACTATTGGGCTTGCCTCATGCTAATGTGGCTCGGAGGACCATTGAACCCCGAACCGTACAAAAGTCTTTCAGTGTCTTTATTATCTTCTTGCTGACCTTCTTGCTGGGCTTGATCCTGCTAGGAATAACAGCAGAGGGAAATCCGCGCTTTATCTACCTCATGTTTGAGACCATTTCAGCCCTTGCGACAGTTGGAGTGACGGCAAATTTAACTCCGGAGTTAGGTAAGTTAGCCCTCAGCATCGTTATGTTGTTGATGTTTATCGGTCGTATTGGTCCCTTGACACTACTGGTCAGTGTAGCGGAATACCAGCCAGACAAGAAAGATACGATTCACTATATGAAAGCAGATATCACTATCGGATAAGAAAGGAAAAACGATGTCAGATCGGACAATTGGAATTTTAGGCTTGGGAATTTTTGGGAGCAGTGTTTTGGCTGCCCTAGCCAAGCATGACATGAATATCATTGCTATTGATGACCACGAGGAACGCATTAATCAATTTGAACCAGTGTTGGCGCGTGGAGTAGTTGGAGATATCACGGATGAAGAACTCCTTCTATCAGCGGGGATTGACACCTGTGATACCGTAGTTGTCGCAACGGGGGAAAATCTGGAGTCCAGTGTTCTCGCGGTTATGCACTGCAAGAGTCTAGGAGTGCCGACCGTCATTGCCAAGGTCAAAAGCCATACAGCTAAAAAGGTGTTGGAAAAAATTGGTGCAGACGCAGTTATTTCACCAGAGTTTGAAATGGGACGCTCATTGGCACAGACCATCCTCTTTCATAACAGCGTAGACGTCTTTCAGCTAGACAAGAATGTATCGATTGTCGAGATGAAAATCCCCCAATCATGGGTAGGTAAAAGCCTCAGTCAGTTAGATTTGCGTGGGCGATACAACCTCAACGTACTAGGTTTTCGTGCCTACGAAAATGCTCCTCTGGATGTCCAATTCGGACCTAATGACCTCTTGCAGGCAGATGCCTACATCATGGCCGTCATTAATAACCAACATTTGGACACCCTAGCTGAACTGAGTGAGTAGGAGAGGAAGGGTACTCTCTTTCCAAATAATTAACGAGTCAATATAAGTATTTTATAAGAGGGATTTAAGAAAAATTTTAACTTTTTCTTAATCCTTTTTAATTTTAGGAGATTATACTAGAGTCATAAAAAAAAGAAAACTCTAAGGAGAATCCTATGAAATTCAATCCAAATCAGAGATATACTCGTTGGTCTATTCGCCGTCTCAGTGTCGGTGTTGCTTCAGTTGTTGTGGCTAGTGGCTTCTTTGTCCTAGTCGGTCAACCAAGTTCTGCACGTGCTGATGTCGTCAATCCGACTCCTGCCCAAGTCGTGCCAGACGCTGCTTCGGTGAGTGAAAAGAACGACTTACCAGCAGAGGTTCTCAAAAACGCAGTCGATGTAGCTCTTCCTTCAGAACAAGCAGACTCAGCACCTAAAGCAAGCTTGGATACCACAAGCTCTTCAGAAAAAGCGGACGCAACTGCTAAAGAACCTGCAGTAGCGCCAAAAGAAGAAGTACAAGCACAACCTGACTCTAAGAAACAAACAGAAGATGCAGTTAAACCTGTGGAAAGTCCTGCGTCTACAGTTTCTGGACAAGACCGTGAAGCTAGTGAAGCGCAACCAGCGACCACCCCAGCTGAAGTGCAAAAAGGTGTGGCTGACAACACCAAAGATACAGTAGATGTCCCAGCTTCTTACTTGGATAGAGCCAATTTCCCAGGTCCATTTACAGCTGGTGTCAACCAAGTCATTCCATACGAATTCTTTGCTGGTGATGGCATGTTGACTCGCCTGATCTTGAAAGCATCCGATAAGGCTCCATGGTCCGACAACGGAACAGCTAAAAATCCCGCTCTCCCACCAGTAGAGAAATTGGGCAAAGGCCTTTACTTTTACGAAGTGGACTTGGCCGGCACCCAAGGAAAATCTGATAAAGAGCTTCTTGACCTTTTGAAACAAAATGGTACACAAAGCTATAAAGCTACTATCAAGGTGTACGGTGCAAAAGACGGCAAGCCTGACTTAACTAATCTGGTAGCGACTAAAGATTTGGATGTTAACTTGAATGGCTTGACCACCCCAGCTGAAGTGCAAAAGGGTGTGGCTGACAACACCAAAGACACAGTAGATGTCCCAGCTTCTTACTTGGATAGAGCCAATTTCCCAGGTCCATTTACAGCTGGTGTCAACCAAGTCATTCCATACGAATTCTTTGCTGGTGATGGCATGTTGACTCGCCTGATCTTGAAAGCATCCGATAAGGCTCCATGGTCCGACAACGGAACAGCTAAAAATCCTGCTCTATTGCCACTTGAAGGCTTGGCTAAAGGTCAATATTTCTACGAAGTGGATTTGAATGGCAATACGGTTGGCAAAGATGGTCAGGCCTTGCTGGATCAACTTCGAGCTAACGGAACCCATACATACCTAGCTACTGTTAAAGTCTATGGATCTAAAGATGGCAAACCTGATTTGACCAATCTGATTGCTACTCGACAAGTAACGATTCGACTTCGTGGAAAAGAAATGGCGACAATACCATCTCAACAAGGTCAGATGAATACGAAGCCTTCTGAAACAGGCTCTACAGGTACGACTGAGGGTATGATGGGTACAAATCACCATATGTCAGATATGAAAGTAGATCAACCAGCTTCTAGCCCAATGGCTAATATGATGAAAAAAGATGATAAAGCGATGCTACCAAATACTGGGGAAGCTCAAACAGCTACAGCTGGCCTTGGTATCTTTGGTCTAGCCTTGGCAGGTCTTGTTGGACTTTTGGGTTTGACAACCAAACGAGAAGATTAAGATTCAAATCACTTAAACATTAGGGAAAATAGTGTTATACTAAAGCAAGTATAACACTGTTTTTATCGAAGGAGTGTCAGATGAAAAAGACAATTTTGCTGGTTGATGATGAGATAGATATTCTAGATATTCAAAACCGCTATCTTATACAGGCCGGTTACGATGTTTTGGTCGCCCATGATGGTAAGGAGGGATTAGAACTTTTCAGAAAAAAATCTATCGACCTCATTATCACAGATATCATGATGCCCAATATGGACGGTTATGATTTTATCAGCGAAGTTCAGTATATCGCTCCGGATCAACCCTTCCTCTTTACAACTGCTAAGACAAGCGAACAGGATAAGATTTATGGATTAAGTTTGGGGGCAGATGATTTTATAGTCAAACCCTTTAGCCCACGCGAATTGGTTTTAAGAGTGAATAATATCTTGCGT
The DNA here is from genome assembly GCF_030546305.1 of Streptococcus sp. GP0011. Taxonomy (GTDB): domain Bacteria; phylum Bacillota; class Bacilli; order Lactobacillales; family Streptococcaceae; genus Streptococcus. Next base: position 66,108 of record NZ_JAUONR010000009.1, read on the forward strand.
CGCCTTAGCCGTGGAGGAGAGACAGAACAGATCGAGTTTGGTGACTTGGTAATCAACCATGTGACTCATGAGGTTCGCATTGGGGAGCAACCATTGGAATTGACAGTAAAATCCTTTGAACTTCTATGGGTATTAGCCAGCAATCCTGAGAGAGTCTTTTCAAAGACGGAACTTTATGAGAAGGTATGGCAAGAGGACTATGTGGATGATACCAATACACTCAATGTTCATATCCATGCTTTGAGGCAAGAGTTGACCAAGTATACGAATTCCAATGCTCCTGCTATCAAAACTGTCTGGGGTTTGGGCTATAAGATGGAAAGACCAAGAGGTAGAAAATGAAATTAAAAAACTATATTTTAGTGGGGTATCTAGTGTCGACTCTACTAACGATTTTGGTCGTTTTCTGGGCAGTCCAACGAATGTTGATTGAGAAAAGTGAAGTTTACTTTCTAGTTGGAATGACCTTGATTGCTAGTTTCATTGGCGCTGCAGTGAGCATCTTTCTTTTGTCGCCAGTGTTCTCTTCTCTGAAACATTTGAAAAAACAAGCTCAGGATATAGCAAGCAAGGATTTCAGCACAGAAATTGAAACCAAAGGCCCATTAGAATTTCAAGAGCTGGGCCAGGCTTTTAATGACATGTCTCACAATTTGCAAGCTACCTTTCAATCACTTGATGAGAGCGAGCAAGAAAAGAGAATGATGATTGCGCAGCTCTCTCACGATATTAAAACTCCCATTACCTCCATTCAGGTTACTGTGGAGGGAATTCTAGATGGAGTGATTAAGGAAGAGGAACGGCTCCACTACTTAACCACGATTGGTCGGCAAACCGAGCGTCTAAACAAGCTAGTGGAGGAATTGGATGTTCTGACTCTTAACACCCAACCTCAAGATACTGCCGATGAAGAAGTCGAAGAGGTCTTTTTAGATCAGCTGTTGATTGAGTCAATGAGTGAATTTCAACTCCAGATTGAACAAGAGGAGCGGGATGTTTACATTCAAGTATCACCTGAGTCAGCGAAAATCAAGAGCCATTCTGACAAACTTTCTCGCATTCTGGTCAATTTGTTAAACAATGCCTTTAAATATTCAGAACCAGGAACCAGAATCGAGGTTCTTGCCCAATTAACAGAACAAGAACTGACAATCAGTGTGAAAGACGAGGGACAGGGGATCCTTCCTGAAGATTTGGAAAAGATTTTTAAACGACTTTATCGTGTAGAAACTTCGCGAAATATGAAGACGGGTGGACATGGATTAGGACTTGCGATTGCACGCGAACTAGCCCATCAGCTTGGTGGCGAAATCACAGCAGAAAGTCAATATGGCTTAGGAAGCAAGTTTACATTCAGCCTCAATTTGAAATAAAGCCGTAAAATCCCTTTACAAATCTAGCTTTTCATGGTACAATAGCCTTTGTGTGAAATAGCAGCAGGAAAGCATGAAGCTCGTCAACAGGTGTCTTATGACAAGTAACCTTTGGCTGTTTAGGCGAAGGGCATCTGCACGAATCAGGGCTTTCTAAGTGACTATTTCCGCCAAATATTATTTATATCAGGAGGACATACATATGTCACGTTATACAGGACCATCTTGGAAACAAGCTCGTCGCCTTGGCCTTTCACTTACAGGTACAGGTAAAGAATTGGCACGTCGTAACTACGTACCAGGACAACACGGACCAAACAACCGTTCTAAATTGTCAGAATACGGTTTGCAATTGGCTGAAAAACAAAAACTTCGTTTCACTTACGGTGTAGGTGAAAAACAATTCCGTAACTTGTTCGTACAAGCTACTAAGATCAAAGGCGGAATCCTAGGTTTCAACTTCATGCTTCTTTTGGAACGTCGTTTGGATAACGTTGTTTACCGTCTTGGCCTTGCGACTACTCGTCGTCAAGCTCGTCAATTCGTAAACCACGGTCACATCCTTGTGGACGGAAAACGCGTTGATATCCCATCATACCGTGTAACTCCAGGTCAAGTGATCTCAGTTCGTGAAAAATCATTGAAAGTTCCAGCAATCCTTGAAGCAGTAGAAGCTACTCTTGGACGTCCAGCATTCGTATCATTCGATGCTGAGAAATTGGAAGGTTCATTGACTCGCTTGCCAGAACGCGACGAAATCAACCCAGAAATCAACGAAGCACTTGTCGTTGAATTCTACAACAAAATGCTTTAATTTTAAGAAATATCTTACAGAAAGCCTACAACAGTGGGCTTTTTGCTTTGTCTTAAAATGTTGATTTCTGGGTTTGGGCAATGTCAAAAGGAGTGCTTTTATTCACTGAGAATCTTTCTAGCTATAGTGTAAAGAAATCCGTGTTTTAGTTGACTTTTCCGCCCTCATTTTCAGCTTTTGTGCTAAAATAGATTTATAAACTTAAGATAAGGAATGTTTATGAAATCGGGTAATGTATTATTGAAAGGATGCCTTTATTTCTGGGGTGGCTTGTTTTTGCTGGGTCTCTTGGTTCAGGTAGCTCTGCCTTTGGCAATTTGTGGTTTGATAGGTTTCGGGGCTTATCTAGCCTATAAGCGTTGGCGTTATCCTCTTTTGAAGGATCGTTCTTTGGAAGATCAGATTGAGCTTTTAAAAGCGCGGATTCGTCAGGCTGATAAAGATATCCAGCAGTTAGAAGAGACCTTGTCTGAGAAAGGCTCAGCAGCCTATAAAAGCCTAGCTAACCAGGTCTTGATTGAACTTCAAGAAATTCATCAAGAGGCTAATCGTTTAAAATCTTATATTGACGAAGCTGTTTATAGTCGCATTGATAAAAAGGTTCGCTCAGTAAGGGCGACCATAGACGTCCAGCTAGAGCGACTAGAAAGAGAGAGTCTGGTAGACATCGAAAACAAGGAGCCCGAAGAATTGGCGCCTGAATTGTCTCAGACCTTGGCAAATATTGCTGCGGACCATCAAGCGATTCTTGACAAAATCGAGTCATCGGATGTTGGAGCCAAAGAAGAGCTGACAGCCATCCATAGTTTAAAAATGGAGAAATTCCAAACAATTTTAGAGGGCTATTTAAAGATTAAGGCAAATCCAAAAAATTATAATCGGGCGGAAGAACGCTTGGAACAAGCTAAAGCAGCTATCGAACAATTTGACCTTGAACTAGACCAAGTTTTGAGAGAGCTCAATGAAACAGATATGCGCGATTTTGATATTAGCCTGCGTATCTTAGGAAAAGATCGCAAAGAATAGGGTAGACACAAAGGAGTAACCATGACAGAATTTAATTTTGATATTGATCAGATTGCTAATAATACAGTGGCCAAAGTGGACAAGACAACCGAAATCATCGAGACCAATACAGGCTCAGCCCAGACGATCACCTTTCTTGAAAAGCTAAGTCCTGAGCAACAAGAGCAAATCAAGGCGCGCGTCCCTCAGTTGGTGGATCAGTTTGTCACAGACCAAAATGCTCTCTTGGACTTTGGTCAATCAGCGGTGGAAGGTGTCAATGGTACGGTTAACCGTATTTTGACCGAGCAGAAGAAACTGCAAATTCCTCAGGTGGATGACCTGCTGAAAAATACCAACCGTGAGCTCCAAGGTTTTGTAGCCAAATATAAGAATGCTGAAATTGCAGAGTTGGAAGAAAAGCCAAACTTTTTGCAAAAATTGTTTAAAAAGAGCCAGAACAGTCTGCAAGAATTTTATTTTGACTCAAAAACAGTTGAGCAAAAGCTAGATGGCATGGCTGCTGCTGTGGTCAAGCAAGAAGATGTGCTGGCGCGAAATATTGTTTCTGCTGAAATGCTGATTGAGGACAATACCAAATCCATTGAAAATCTAGTGGGAGTTATTTCCTTTATAGAAGCAAGCCAGACAGAAGCTGGCAATCGTGCTGCAGAACTGAAGGCTCAAGTTGACCAACTAGATTCAAGTACGGTAGAATATCAAACCAAGTCCCAAGAATTAGCTCGTATGGCTGAAGTGGTCAATACACTGGAACAACAACATACAGAGTATGTTAGTCGCCTTTACGTAGCTTGGACGACGACTCCACAAATGCGTAATCTCGTCAAAGTTTCATCGGACATGCGCCAAAAATTGGGCATGCTTCGTCGCAATACCATTCCAACCATGAAGCTTTCGATTGCTCAACTTGGTATTTTGCAACAATCGATGAAATCAGGTGTCGTGGCAGATGCCATTGTCAATGCCAACAATGCCGCCCTTCAGATGCTAGCTGAAACCAGCAAGGAAGTGATTCCGCAGATGGAACGAATTGCCCAAAGTCCAACAGTAGCTGTTGAATCCGTCACCAAACTTGCTGAAAGTCTAGTCGCTCAAAACCAAGGTATCGTTGCTGCCATTGAGTTGGGACGTCAGAAACGTGCTCAACTAGAAACAACCATCGTCAAATCCGCAGAAATGATCAACGATTCTGTTAAACTCCGCGATGAGAAAATCGTCCAAGCCCTTCTAGACCAAGGAAAGGCTGCTCAGAAAGAAGTACAAGAATAAAAATAAATCCTCTGCAATGTAGATTTGCAGGGGATTTTATTCGTTTTTGTGAACAAGCCAGGTGGAATACTTTCTCCCAAGCCAGAGAGCAAAGAGGAGATTGATGACGACGATGCCTGAACCGACCAGTGAAAATAGGAAAAATTCGCTGGTCGAAACTCGCCATAAATGTACAATGTCTGTAATCAAATAAGCACTGACAGGAAAACAAATGGTAGAAGTAATCAGAGCAGGGATATACTTGCGAAGAAGGATTGATTGTCCGATATGGAGCAAGAGATGAAGTGCAAAGGCCACAAATCCCCCTAGCCAAACTAGTTCAAGAACTCTAGATTGAGTAAAATACGCTAATAAAGTGATGGATAAGACAAGGAAAAATTCTTCAAAAACAGCAAGGGCAAATCCCTCTGTTGTCATTTCCTTGTGGATTTTGAGAATAGTTGGCGCCTTTTGGGCAAGCAAGGTTTCGTTGAGACGGATCCAAGGGACAAGACCGATAATTTCTTCCATATCGTGAAAGATAAAAAGTAGAGGAAACATCCAAAGATAATACGCCATAAATCTCTCCTGAAAAGCTAAAGACTGCCAGTAAATAAAGCAAAAAACGCCCAGTAAGGCGTTTTGAGTTAGGTATGCTTACTTCACTTCTGTAAAAATTAACTTCTACTCTTACAAAGCTTATTCTGACATACTTTATAACAGTCTAAAAAAGGTAGAGATTCATACATTATCTAGATTTTCTAAAAGTACTCTATTAAACTTAAAACCTGGTTTGGAAAGTATGAGTTTCAGTTGGACTAAAAACAGCGTAATATCAAGGATTTTCTGAACAATATCTACTTTTTAATTTCATAAAATCTGAATCAATATTTTTAAAATAGGGGAATAGTTTAGGTCTCTAAGCATTAAAATAATACACCTAACTTTGGTCACCGTTTTTTAGTTATTCACTCTTTTTTCGGATAGTGTTTTTAAAGTTATGATGTAAAATGCCGCAATTAAAATACTATACATCATAATCGGAGGATAGAGAATTAAGGATAGAATCAATCCCACTCCTTTAATTATTAAGTCAGGTATCAATAACTTCCTATATTGTGCGGTAGCTTCAAGTATTTCTTTCTGATCTATATTGGGTTTATCAATTACTTTATGTAAAAACCAGTTTGCTACCGTTGAAACAATAACGATCAGTCCATAAAAGAGCTGTGCCCTATGCTACTAACTATTCCAGTAGCATAGGGCATAAATGAAACAAAAAATAAAAGATACAAATTCTTTCAAATTTCTCCCTTTTCAACTTGGCTAACTTGACCTGCATTACCTAGGTCGCTTTGCTTTAAATTATACTTTTTTCTTAAACATTTGATACGAGCAGGTATTTCTTGTGAGTAATTTTCATCAAAAAATTTCATATATAATCTCCCTATAATCATGGAAAAGTAGTAAAAATAGTTGTTATCCTAGTTGATTAAAAAAATCTCTGATTTCCTCATCTTTTATAAAATAATATATAATTTTCTCCTCTCTTCTAGTGTCCAAGATGTTTTGATTGGCTAGTTTACGAAGATGGTGGGAGGCAGATGCCATACTGAGATTTAATAAACAGGCTATATCGCAGACACAGAGTTCTTCGACGGCAAGGAGATAAAAGATGATATTTATCTGTTTATTATCGGTAAATTTTGATAAAATGCGAAGTGATTTTTGGACTTTTTCCTTTTCAAGGTAGTTCGTTGCGGTTGTAACATTTTGTTGATTTATAACATCCACTTGACAGATACTATCTTTTTTCATAATTTTTTCTCCTAGCCTAACACAGCCCATAGCATGTCAAAGCTGTTGTTTTCAATCAGGATATACATCCCCAATCCTAAATAGACAACGGCAATAAACCATCTGCTATATTTTTCCAAAGTTTCTCCAACAGAAGGGACTTGTGCTAATTTTTGGGCAGAAAAAACCAAGAGATAAATCATGACTAGAAAAGTAAGTAAAGTCACTATCAAATTCGCTAAATTTAAGGTGGTAAAATATGGGACAAAGACACCAATATTGTCAGCGCCACAACTTGCAAAAGTAATCATAGCGACTAGAAAAATCAGGTTTTTATTGTCTTTTCGCAAACCATCTTTTGCAATAGCTTCTCCATCAGAATCTCCTAAAAGCAAAACTTTGAGGCCTAGGAAAATTGGAATCAAACCGAGTAAGCCTAAAATCTCTTTACTAGGAATATAATTTAAGACAAATGCAAAAAGCAAACTTAGGAATATTAGACTAACAGAGCCTAGAAATTGTCCTAAATAGATGTTAATGATGTCCTTTCTGCTTTTTCTTTTGGCAAAAAATAACATTAGGATAATAAGTAAGTCTACGGCTGTCCCAGAATACAGGATTATTGAAGTAACAATATTTTGAATCATAAAACACCTCATTCAAATATATTTTTGAATGTATTCTAACATTAACCTTTGTAGATGTCAACTTAAAATCCACCAATTAATAATTGCATGTCAATATTTGTATTGTGAAACTAGTTTCAGAAATATATAGTCTTAAAGTATGTCCACTGCCAATGGTTTTTTCAATATTTAAAAGGAGAGAACCAATTTGGTCCTCTCCAGGGTATAATTTTCCATCAACCCACTACAGTTGACAAAGAGCCGTTATTCTCAAATGAGACAACTCCTTTTAGTTTTTATAACCTCAGCTTCTCGGTCTCTTACCTACTTTTAATAGAAAGACTACGAAGGACGATTCTTAAAGTAGTCAGATTGTGCAATATCGAAAGATTAGATGGGCTTAACCAATTTAACAACCCAAATCCAATTAAACTTCCATTTATTACAACTGTTTCTTGAATATTTCTTTGAATTAATTTCTGCAACGATTCAGATAAAGAATTCAATTCCTCGAAGAAATCTAAACGATTATCTAATAATAAAATATCACTCATCTGCTTAGAAATATCAGCACTTTCATTCATCACAACCCCAATATCTGCAAGCGTCAAGGCAGCAGAGTCGTTTAACCCGTCTCCAACCATCAAAATAGTTCGGCCAGCTTTCTGTAATTCCTGAACCAACTGAAACTTACCATCTGGTTTTAAATCAGTATAAACGTTGTCAAATGGCAGATCTTTAACCAACTCTTCTGTTCTAGCCAACGTATCACCAGTTGCCAGAATCAGTTTTTTCCCTTGGCGCTTTAGCTTTTTCAATGCAACTTTCGCCTCGCTTCTCAAGGGAGTGTGGATACAAAACATCCCAATTAATTCTTTCTTATAAGCCAAAAACAATAAATTGTAATGAGTCTTATATTGCTCAATCAAGGCCAGCTGCTCAGAACTAATTCTTACCTGTTCGTCTTGCATTAGTACATAATTTCCAATGACAACCGATTGACCATCAATTTGCGATTTAATCCCTTTGCTTGCAACATACTGAAGCTTGCCATGCATTTCTTCGTGTTCAATGCCTTCAATTTCAGCTTGTTTAACAATTGCATTGGCAATAGGATGATAGATATGTTCCTCCAAACATGCACTTATTCTTAAAATATCTTTCTCAGTATAATCTCCGAAAGGAAGAACCTTTTCAACCAAAGGATAACTCGTCGTGATGGTACCCGTTTTATCAAACAAGAAAGTATCCACTTCCAGATATTTTTCTAATACATCACCATCTTTAATAACCATTTCTCGATTTAGACCTTCCTTTATGGCCGTAAGGTAGGCTACAGGTGTGGATATTTTTAGAGCACATGAAAAATCCACCAATAAAAAGGAAATGGCTTTTGAAAACGAACCTGTTAACAGATAAGTCAAACCAGCACCTAAGAAGTTATATTTTACAACCTTGTCTGCCATCCTAATAAAATGACGTTGTTTTGTCTTCTTACTCTCTTCAGATTTTTTCATCAGATTGATGAGTTGCAAAATACGACTGTTTATCTGATTATCAGTCACACGAATTCTTAACTCTCCTGTTTCCAAAACAGTATTCGCACATACAGAATCTCCCTCTTTCTTTTCAACAGGGAAGCTCTCTCCAGTCAAGGAACTCTCATTGACCATGCCTAATCCTGAAACCACTTGGCCGTCAAACAAGATTTCATTCCCTTGGGAGACAACTAATACATCACCTACTTGAACATCAGAACTCTTGATGCTGATGACCATGTCTCCCCGCACTAAGAAAACATCACTTTCTTTAGCAAGAAGGCTTTGTTCCAAATCTGTTGCTGTTTTTTTTAAAGACCACTGATCCAGATGATTACCCAAATCAAGCATAAACATGATGTTGCTAGCTGTCTTGGATTGGTTCATAAACAAGGACAACAAAATGGCCGAACAGTCCAAGACCTCCATGGTTAGTTCCTTGCGCGCTAAAGTTTGATAGGCTTCTTTGACATAACCCAAAGCCTGATAACAAGTCCAAATATAACGAATAGGGTAGGGTACAAAACTTCGAAACAGCAAACGCTTAATCGCTGCACCCGATACAATTGAATAAGCACTCTCTTCTCTACGAATGGGAAGAGTCATCAAGTCCGAAACTTTCCCCTTGTCAATTTTTTTTAAAAAGGCCTCTGCATTTTCTAATACAGAGAAGCCTTCTTTCATACGTAGAGTAAAGTGCTGCTGATCCATATAAAACTGAATAGAGTCGATCCCTTTTTCATCTTTAGCCAAGGAACGAAGATAATCTTGAATATCCAAGGTCAGTGAAAACGAGGACGATAATCGGATATGTTGATATCCTCTGTGTAGCACTTTAAAAGACATATTATTCACCTGTCAGGCTATCTAATTGTTCTTCTTTCTTTTCCTGTTCGTATAAATATTTAGCGTCTTGTAAAACATCATCACCGTGTTGTTTTACAACAGAAACAGATGCATCCAGTCCATCTTTCAATTTGTAAGCTTTAGCCAAGGCCTTAGAATAGCCTTTCTTAGCTTCTTTACTTGCTAAGACTTTCAAGCCAAGCGTCCCAAATGCTACCCCTCCTAAGAAGAGAGATGATTTTTTCGCAACTTTTGCGACGTTTAATACTTCTTTTAACATGTTTATTTCCTCCTTGTAACTATTGTAGCGAAAAATGACAGCAAAAGCAATTGCTGATATCTGATATATAGATAAAATTCTCTATACTGATATTTAATTATATTATGATGAAAACAATATACTTTATTTTTTGATACTGTCAATAATTATGTGTAAACACTTAAGTAGAGTTACGGAGTGTTAATTAAATAAGCTTTCAAGTGTATCAGAACATTGACCAAACCCTTTATGGATTCGTTGACTTTGCTTGAAATTATAATCTTCAAACAACGTAACTAAGTAACGTTCCAGAGCCTCCTCATTAGGAAAAAGAACCTTCTTTTTCGTTTGATGTTTGATTTCTTTGTTAAGAGACTCAATGAGGTTTGTCGAATACATGCTGTGCCAAATCTGGTAGGGAAACTGATAAAAAGTTAAAAGATTATCCGTCTTCTCCAGACTTTCCATGACTTTCCTATACTTTGGTTTCCATTCGGCGAGAAAGTCCTCTAAAGCTTGTCCTGCCATTTCTAAATTTTCAGCACGATAAATCATTATAAATTGCCCCAGAATAACCGCTCTATCTGCTCGTTTCACTTTACTAGCTAGATTTCGACTAATATGAATTAAGCAACATTGTTGTTTAGCTAATGGGTGAGCCTGACTGATAATCTGCTCAAGCCCCTTAAAGCCATCTGTAACTACAAGAGAAATCTGTTGGATTCCTTGGTTTTGAAGCTTGTCTAACAGGGTGGACCAAGAAGCATTGTTTTCTTGAGGCAACTGTGCATAGCATATCTCTATGCGACTAAAGTCGCTAGAGCTATCCTAATTGCGCACCGCCAGTTCTCATAGAAAAAAACACCTTGCAAGATGCAAAGTGTTTTCGTTTGTATTCTGCTGTCCAGTAACGAATTAACGTTTACTAAATTGTGATGCTTTACGGGCCTTTTTCAAGCCTGGTTTGGAAAGTATGAATTTCAGTTGGACTAAAAACAGCGTAATATCAAGACTTTTCTCCGCTTTTATAAAAGCTTTTTTCCAATCAAATTCAACTAATTTTATCCGAATGGTGTGGATTTTACCCCCAAAATTACAGAGAATGGAGCTGATAAACACTAAACGTTCACACCATTAGTTAAATGATTTTTTGTTCATCATTTTTCTTAGATGATAGAACTTCTAATTTATTTCTTATTCAAGCAAAAACAACCTGCTATAAGTAAGAAAGAGGAAGATACAAGAAAAACACGGCGTAAAAACCGATTCAGTTCATTGTCCTCAATCCTTGTCTGCTTCATTTTCTTTTACGAGATCTTTTTGTGAATCCTTTTCAGAGAGTTTTTGATCGATATACTTGTTAATGGTTTCATAAAA